>NZ_JACHHY010000007.1:0-145017 GCF_014202905.1 Chitinivorax tropicus
TTTCAGGATGCCAATGATCTGGACTTCGTTGAATCTCGCCTTGCGCATGTGAGCTCCTATCGCCCTCCATGCTAACTAATTCTTGGTATACCGTGATGGGGAAAGGTCAGTGTAGGAACCTTATTCTTGCAGGTTTGCACTCCTTCCATCTTCCCCTTTCTGCAAAACGTCAACAGCACCCAGTCAGCGTCTGGGGTGATCACCGGTTGATACGGCTGGCCGTACTCGATCCCCTAGCCCCTTGCCGGTTGCTGTCATCAAAATGTAGCGGAAGTAATTGGATAAAGTCAGCGTGCTGAGCATTTCGGCATCGACTTTAGCAAGCAGTTGAGGGGTAGACATATCAATGGCTTGCACTTGAGCCAATCCTGTAATTCCTGGCCTTGCTGCAAATACTTCAAGTTGGTCCCTGGCTTCAATCAGCTCGACTTGATTGAACAGACAAGGCCGTGGCCCCACTAGGCTCATCTCGCCTTTCAGTACGTTCCACAGTTGTGGCAATTCATCCAGTTTGCTTTTACGCAGGAACCGCCCAAATGGCGTGATTGCATTGGCATGCACCAGATGTGTTGCGACAGAGGCGGTATCTGCGCGCATGGTTCTGAATTTGATGAGGTTGAAAGCTTGCTTGTCTTTCCCAACACGTTGTTGGATGAATAAGGGTGAGCCAGTGTCAAACAGGCCGATCATATACAGCACGGCCATCACTGGCGAGGCCAGCACCAAACCCAATCCTGCCAATAAAAGATCCAGAAAACGCAACATCAATATTTACCCTCACGCTGTCGATACCACTCAGCCGTAGCGGCAAGCCCCTCTGCCATGCTGAATGGCGGTGACCACCCAAGCTCGCGTTGAATCGGCGCGATATCGACAGCTAACGATCCGATCAATCGGTCGACTGCGGCGCGCTTACCAAGCAAACTGCCCGCCCATTTCATCCATTGTACTGGGATGGGCATCAGATGGGCGGAATGCCCCATTGCGGTGGATATCCGACGAATCAATTCTGGTGTGGAAACATCGTCACCATCACTCAGCAGGTAAGTCTTGCCTGCTGCTGCTGGGTGTGTCATGCAAATTTGAATAGCATGGATGAGGTTGCCGACATAGATCAAGCTGCGGCGGTTGCAAATGGTACCAAATGGCAGTGGTAGCCGCCTCTCTACGGTCTGTAGCAGGCGGAGGAAATTGCCTTTGACGCCTGGGCCGTAGACAAGTGGTGGGCGCAGGATCACTACCTCCATGTCTGTCTCTGCGGCGATTTGCATCAGACCTTGCTCGGCTTTCCATTTTGATATCGCGTACGCATCAGTTGGATCAGCCAGGTCATCTGCGCAATAAGGCTGATCTCTTCCCTCGCCCAACACTTTTATCGAACTGAGAAAAATAAAGCGCTTCACGCCGGAGGCGGCACATTGGCGAGCCAGATTCAATGTGCCCAGTGTGTTGGCCAAGTGATAGGCGGCCTGCGATTCAGCTTGGCCCGATGAATCTGGCACTTTTGCAGCGGTATGGATGACAATAGCGATGTCTCTGGAAAGCACTTGGCTCCAATCCGTGGTGGCGTCCATCTCGCCTACTGCGATTTCTCCTGCTCTCGCATTGGCCCGCGTTGATCGGATAACCTTAAAACCAACTTCGTCTAGCTTTTTGCCCAGCGCGATGGCAACAAACCCCCGCGCCCCAGTAATCAGCGCATTCAACTTTTTCCCCTCAGATCCGCCGACGGGATGTTTGGTAAACGCCCACCATGTTTATAGAAGAAACGCATCATGCTGGTGATATGCCAGTATAGGTAACGGAATTTTCTCCTGCTGTCTCGTTGCGCCTCATGGATGATGGAAACCTTTGGGCAAGCAACAATTCTGATCTTTTGCTTCCACGCTCGGACGCAAATATCGACATCTTCGTAATAGAGGAAAAAAGCTTCGTCAAACCCTTTCAAACGAGCAAATGTATCATTTTTGAACAGCATGAACATGCCAGCCGCCCATTCGGGGAAGAATGCCGCCTGCCCAGGCTGAGCATGGTAACGTCCATCTGGACCACCTACTGCTTTGGACAGCAGCATCCAAGGCGTTGGAAAGCGTCGTAGACTGTCCTCCATCTGTCCCTTTCCTGACAATACCAACGGTACGCCCAGGCCCGCCCCCAAGCTGTCCATGGTCGCCAACAGGGTTGGAAAAGGATTGCCAGACAGGTGTACATCCGGATTGATCGGACAGAAGAAATGTAGCCTAGGGTCATTCTCAATGTGCCTGAAAGCTGCATTATGATTCGCCCCAAAACCTTTTGGGGATTCGTTCTGAATCAATAACACTCGCGCATCATCTGGCAATGCCAGCGTTTCAGGAACATTCAATGTGACAATCACCAGACCGACTTCTTTGCAATCCAGAAGCTCGGCTACCAGCGGGGGGATCATGGCGGCATGTCCATGGGAGATGATTGAGAGGGCGATCAAGATTTACTAATTTTTATGGTCAACGTCAATTTGCGGCAATTTACACGCTAAGGCAGCTCCGCACAAATCCCCCATTGGGTAAATGTCCCATCACTATATTGTCCAACATCCGAAAGATCATGAGCGGACTTTTAGAAGTCGCTCTTGGCTTTGTTCTGATCTTTGTCTTGTTGCAAAATCCGGCGAATCTCGCGCAATCTTGCTTCAAGGGCGGATTGCAGGTAGAAATTGCCTTTGGCGTTGTCCATGGCGATCTTGAGTTGGGTCTGGGTTTCCATTGGATTGCCCCGTAGCCAGAAATATTCCGCCAGCGCTTGGTGTTCGCGGGCGTTGTCTTTCAGTGCTTCATAGGCTCTGGCGCGGAGGTGGTATAGCCGGGCATCGCCGGGTGTCAGGCTATGCTGTTCATTGATCTTGTCCAAGGCTGACTGGGCTTGGTCTTGTCGTAACAGGGCCTCGATACTGCCGAGGGATAAGCCCGGGTTGCCTGGGTAGTGTTGTAGTGCTTCCTGATAGATTTTCCCGGCTTTGGCAGGTTGATTCAGCGCCAGCTGGATATCTCCTGCCAATGTTTCCAGCATGGGGTGCTGCCACCGTTTTCGCGCTTTGTTGATTTCGAGCTGCGCACGCTCGTATTGGCGGTCTTTCAGTAAGGCAAAGGCCAATCCATAGCGGTAGGCGATTTCCTGGGTGTATTTCTTCTCCGCCAAGGCGTAATCGTAATATTGTACGCTGGCTTTTCCACCATTTTGCATGACCCGCAGTTTTTCCCGGATCAGCAAGAAGTCTGTACTGTCAGGAATTTGCCGATATGGCAGCAGATCGACCCGGCTTTGGGTGTCAGCCACGCGCTCGGTGGTCAATGGGTGGCTTCTCAAATAGGGTAGCGCGTTGTTGTCCAGCAGTGAGTAGGCTTTTTGCATGCGCTCAAGAAAGCGTGGCATGGCACGCGCGTCGAAGCCGGCTTTGCTCAATGTCTGCAGGCCCAACCGGTCTGCCTCTCGCTCGTGGTCGCGGCTGTAGGCCAACGTGGCGGAGGCTCCCAGTGCCTGAGTTGCGGCGAGCACGCCCATGCCTGGGTCGGAATTGGTGGTGCTGCGGGCCGATAAGATGGCCAGTGCCATAGCGGCCAGTAAGGGCACTGATAGCTTGCTCTGTACTTCCGCCCGCCGGGCCAGGTGGTGCTGGGTGACGTGGGCTATTTCGTGTCCGATGACGCCAGCCAGCTCGGATTCGCTTTGAGCTGTCAGGAAAATGCCGGCATGGATGCCAATGAAGCCACCGGGCATGGCGAATGCGTTGATACTCTTGTCGTTGACCACGAAGAATTCGAATGGAATGGTCGGGTCTTGGCTGGATGCGGCCAGTTTGTAGCCAACGCTGTTGATGTAAGCCATGATATCCGGGTCATCCAGATACTCGTCACTGGCGCGGATTTCACGCATGATGCTCTCCCCAATCGACCGCTCCTGCTGCATGGAGAGGGTGGATTGGGAGGAGTCGCCAAGATCCGGCAGGCCGTCAGCCATGACAGTCTGCCAGCTGAAGCACGCCAGTACGATAAGGGAAGTCAGAGATCGCATGATGCTATGATAACGATTTTGGCTGTGGGTTCCGAGTCCATCTGTCACAGTCCGCCCCGGTTTTCGCTGGCATGCCGACCGTTTTGGCGGGTATCACCGGGAATCTGATCAGGAACAAGGTTGTCTCTGGATGAACCATGCCATATTAACTGCCAGCATGCCCAGGAAACAGATCATGAGCCAGGAATTTACACATTTTGACGCAACCGGCCAGGCCCATATGGTGGATGTGGCCAGCAAACAAGAAACGCATCGGGTGGCCCGGGCGGGTGGGCGGATCGTGATGCTGCCCGCCACGTTGCAGAAGATCCAGCAGGGTGATCATAAAAAAGGTGATGTACTGGGTATCGCCAGAATCGCCGCCATCCAGGCAAGCAAACGCACAGGGGATTTGATCCCGTTGTGTCACCCGATCCCCCTCACTCATGTAGCTGTTCAATTTGAGGTGGATGAACCCAGCTCTGCCGTGTTGTGTGAGGTAACCGCTGAGACAGTGGGGCGTACCGGGGTGGAGATGGAAGCCCTGACTGCTTGCAGCGTGGCGCTGTTGACTATCTATGATATGTGCAAGGCGGTTGATCGCGGCATGCAGATCGACGCGGTACGGCTGCTGGAAAAGCGGGGTGGCAAGTCGGGCGATTGGATGGCGTAGGTTCGCTACGTCATCTTGTCTGGGGATGCCGCTGGGGACAGGATTTTTCAAACCTGTCAGCAGCGCCAGATGCTTGATGGCGCACGGTGGTGCGCTCAGGTCAATTAGGGGTTGCTTGTCGGCGCTGGCAATGTAGGCAGGCTGGGTCTTGCTTGAAACGCATCTCACGCCAGGTCATGCTCCGCCCGTCCAATAACAGCAATCGACCGGCCAGTGTTTCTCCGTATGGAATCAATAACTTCAATGCTTCCGCAGCTTGCATGCTGCCGATGATGCCGACCAGTGGTGCGAAGACGCCGAACAGGGCGCAGGGGCCATCGTTGGCGTCACCCGTGTCTGGGAATAGGCAGTGATAGCATGGGGCTTGCGCCTGCCGGAGGTCAAAGACGCTGATCTGGCCATCGAACCGGACAGCTGCGCCTGACACCAATGGCTTTTTGAACTCACTGCAGGCGGCGTTTACCGCGTGGCGCGTGTCGAAATTGTCACAGCAATCCAGTACCACATCCGCTCCGGCGACCAGCGCCCGTAAATCATCTCCTGCCACGCGCTCTTGAATGGCCGTGACCTGGCAATCCGGGTTGATCTGTGCCAGCCGTGCTTTGATCGACAACGCCTTGTTCTGCCCGATACTGGACAGTGAGTGGGCTACCTGCCGTTGCAGATTGGTGGCATCGACAGTGTCATGGTCGCATACCGTCAGCTGGCCGACGCCAGCGGAGCCCAGATACAACGCGGCAGGTGAGCCCAGCCCACCCGCACCAATCATCAAAACTTTGGCATTCAGCAGATTCTGCTGGCCTTCCACCCCGATTTCATCCAGCAGGATGTGTCGGGAATAACGAAGCAGTTGGTCATCATTCATGGTGGCAGTGTAGCAGGCAGCGAACTGCTTGAGCATGATCTTGCGCAACTCAGGCGTGGCCCAATGGTAAAGGGGCGCTACGTTTGACTGGTTCCAGCGCAATGGTGGATTTGACGCTGCGCACGCTGGGCACGCACATCAAGGTATGCATCACAAACCGCGACAGTGAGGGTAGATCAGGCACCTGCACCCGTAGCCAGTAGTCGGCCTCACCTGACACCGCATAGGCTTCCAGCACTTCGGGCAGGTCTGCCACTGCACTGGCGAAATCACGCACCACGGCCTCGCCGTGATGATCGAGAAAGACATTGATGAACGCCAGAACGGACAGCCCTAAGCGCTCAGGGCGCAGATTGACACGGTAGCTGTCGATGACCCCGGCCTCTTCCAGACGCTGGATGCGCCTGCCGATCTGAGAGGGTGATAGCGGAATGGTCTGCGATAGCTTCTGGTGTGTGCTGCGCGCGTCATGTTGTAGGGCATCGAGGATCTGGACATCAAAACGGTCAAAGTTGATGCTGCTCATTATCTGCATTTGTTGTGGTCATGATGCGTCAATTATGCATAATTTATGATATTTATGCGAATATTGCGGCCAATCCGCATGGCGGTAAGCGTAGACTGTGCAGCCTCAATCATTGCAGGACGCGAGGCACGTCATGGATACGCATCAGCCTTACATCATTCCCGACATCACCATCCGGAAAAACGACGGCCTGGCCCATGCTGCGGACTACACCATGCCGCAGCCACTCGATCGCTACACCGCTGACGATCACGCTGTGTGGTGCTTGTTGTATGAACGCCAAATGGCGCTGCTGCCTGGGCGGGTGTGTGATGAGTTTCTGGTGGGGCTGGCGCAGATCGAGCTGGCATGTGATCGAGTGCCCATATTTGAGGAGTTGAATGTCCGGCTGAGGGCTGCAACAGGCTGGCAGATTGTGGCGGTGCATGGCTTGATCCCTGATGATGTCTTTTTCGAGCACTTGGCCAATCGTCGGTTTCCAGTCACCTGGTGGTTGCGTGAGCGCCACCAGATCGATTATCTACAAGAGCCGGATATCTTTCATGACCTGTTCGGCCATGTGCCGCTGCTGATGAATCCTGTGTTTGCCGACTATCTGCAAGCCTATGGCCGGGGTGGCATGAAAGCCAAGGCACTGGGTGCATTGCCGATGCTGGCCCGCCTATACTGGTATACCGTCGAATTTGGCTTGCTGAAGACTGCGGAAGGCTTGCGGATCTATGGTGCGGGTATTGTGTCCAGCAAGTCTGAGTCGATCCATAGCCTGGAAAGCACCAGCCCGAACCGCGTCGGTTTTGATCTGGAGCGGATCATGCGGACTCGTTATCGCATCGACACCTTTCAGCAGACATATTTTGTCATTGACAGCTTTGAGCAATTGTTTACGGCCACTGCGCCGGATTTCACCACAATCTATCAGTCTTTGCTGAGCCAGCCAGTCTTGGGTGCAGGCGCGCTGACCGAGGGGGATTGCATATTACAGCGAGGTGATCAACAGGGCTGGGTGGTGACGGGGGACGTGTAGACTGGCTTGGGGCTTGGCTTGCCGCGCGGCTTGCAATGCCAGTATGCTCAACTTGATGTAGGCGCCAGCCTGTTTTGCTGGCAGGTTCTTTTTTGATGACGAGGGCTCAAATCATGCTGGAACGACTGACACCCGAACAAAGCCAGCGGCTGGTCAGCGAGCTGCCTGGCTGGGCGCTGACCAATGATGGCAAAGGCATGGTCAAACAATTTGTGTTTGCCGATTTCAAGGCTGCTTTTGCATTCATGACCCAGGTGGCATTGCAGGCAGAGGTGATGAACCATCACCCTGAGTGGCGCAATGTCTATAACCGGGTCGAGATCGTCTTGACAACACATGACGTGGATGGCTTGTCCACGCGGGACAGGGATCTGGCTGATTATATCGAGCACATCACACGTTGAGCGCCGATCGGCCATGAAGCCATGACTACGAAACGGAGATCCAAATGAAGTCAACACTGACTGATAAGGTCATCGCCATCCCGGGTGGCTTTGGCTACCTGGGCAGCGCGATTGCGCAGGTGTTGCTCGCTGCAGGGGCAAAAGTTGCCCTGATCGGCTTGGTGCGTGGCGAGCTGCCTGCGACCGAGGCCAACCTGCTCGCCCTGCCGGGGGTGGATTTGACCGACCTTGTTGCCAGTACTGCGGCATTCAAGCAAGTCGCCGCCCAGTTCGGTGGCTTGGATGGGGTGGTGAATGTGGCTGGGGGGTTTCGCTGGGAGCTGGTTAGAAGTGGTGATATTGCAAGCTGGGACGCCATGTACCAACAGAATGTCCGCACCGCAGTGATTGCCTGCCAAGCCGCCTTGCCCTTGCTGCAAGCGCGTGGCATGGGACGGATCGTCAATATCGGCGCCAACGCGGCCACCAAGGCGGTTGCTGGCATGGGGGCTTATACAGCGTCCAAGTCAGGGGTGGCCAGGTTGACGGAAAGCCTGGCGGATGAGTTGAAATCGTCTGGTATCACCGTGAACGCGATTCTGCCTGCGATCATCGACACCCCTCAAAACCGTGTGGATATGCCCGACGCGGACTTCAGCCAATGGACCCCACCAGAATCGATCGCCCAGGTGATCGCTTTTCTGCTCTCTGATGAAGCACATGCCGTATCGGGAGCCTTGATCCCAGTGACCGGCGGACGCCCTTGAGCCACATTGACATTGTACCCCCGCACCTTGATTGGCCCAGTCAATGGGGGTGAAGGCGGTCAGCGCGGCAGATGGTTTTCCGCCAATTTACCCAGCCGCCGAATGGTGTGTTCGACTTCTGTTGTAAAAGGCAGGCCGCAGTTCAAGCGAATGTAGGTTTCGAACCGGATCAAGTTGGAAAACAGTGTGCCAGGGGCGATCAGGATGCCCGCCTGCAAAGCGTCCTCAAACAAACGGGAGCCGGAGATCGGCTCTGGCAGCTCTACCCACAACATCAGCCCACCTTCGGGCACCACCAACCGCGTGCCTGCCGGAAAATACTGTGCGACAGCTTCAGCCATTTGCTCCCGCTGGGCGCGCAATGTATGCCGCAGCCGTCGCAAATGGCGGTCATAGGCGGCAGAGTTCATGAATTCCGCTGCTGTCAGTTGCGACCACTCTTCGTTATGGCGCGATTGGGCGTATTTCAGCATCTCCACCTGATCGTGCCAGCGACCCGCCGCGATCCAACCCAGCCGCATGCCCGGAGCTAGCGTCTTGTGCAGTGACGCGCAGTGGATCACATTGCCCGTTTTGTCCCAGTGCTTGAGCGCCAGCAGCGGGATGTCACTGTTGGTCAGCGCGGTATAGGTATCGTCCTCTATCAGCGGAATGCCTTGTTGCATACAGAGCTCGACCAGCCGTTGCTTGTGTGCATCCGGCATGATTGAGCCCAGCGGGTTTTGCAGATGGGGCACGACCACGACCGCTTTGATGCTGTCGTGACTGCGTATGGCCAGCTCCAGCGCGTCGATCGACAAGCCCGTTTGGGGGCTGGTCGGGATCTCAAGGGCACGTAGACCTAAGCTTTCCAGCACCTGTAACAACCCATAGAAGGTGGGGGATTCCACCGCAATGGTGTCGCCTGGTTTGGTGACCGCTCGCAGGGCCAGGTTCAGCGCCTCGATACAGCCGTGGGTCACCAGGATGTCGGTTGGCGCCAGAGTCATGCCACTGGCCACCGCACGCCTGGCCAGCGCGACTTTCAAGGCCATATTGCCACTATGAGTACCTGCGCTGACCAGCAGTTGGCGGTGCTTACGTAATAGTCGGCTTGCGATCAGGTTCAGTTGTGCATGGGGATACAAGCTGGGCGCTCCGCGTGCACCAGACAGATTGCATTGGATCGGATAGCGTTGTCCTTGAGCGACAAAGTGCGACACTCGTGCCTGAATCCCGACAAAGGCCGCAGGATCGAGAGGTAATGCAGGATTGGGCTCGCGTGTGGGCGCCAAGGGCAATCGCCTGGGGTGTCTGACAAAGTAACCAGATCGTGGGCGCGCCTCAAGCCAGCCCTCGTTTTCCAGGTGCCGGCACAGCTGCAGCGCGGTGGTGAGACTCACATCATGCAAGCGCATCAACTCCCGAACCGAAGGCATCTTGTCACCACGAGCCAGTGAGCCAGCTTTGATTGCATCCAGATAACGATTGGCCAGGCGGCGGTAAAGCGGTTGTGTATCCATACCTAATCATGGTGTCAGGGTGGCTTGCCTGAACAGATATAGATTCCAACTATTCACACCATAACAGATTGATAAAAATACCATCTGTTATGGGATCATCACCATTCCCTGTCTCTGTCCTCGCTTTGCTTGTGTCACTAAGCTGTCCAGACATGATCGATGAAGATGGGAGGCGCAGGTATGGACGGCGATAAAGTGGTGGATACAGTTTTGCTCAACCCTGGACAAGGGATGGTTTGCCAGATCTTACGAGGGTCTGTCATCCAGGTGATGGCCGGGCAAATCGAGATTGGCTATGTGATCTGGATTGATGGCCGGCCCTTCACGCAATCACAGCACTTGAGCGCTGGGCAGGCGACGACATTTGGCGACACCGTGTGGTTGACGGTCCGTAACATCGACTCACATCCCAGCCAAATCCGCCAGGGATCAATATCCCAGCCCCATTTTCTCAAACCCCTCCTGCGGCTGTTATGGAGTTTGACCAGCAGCCTCGTGGCCAAATGCGCGTCATACAGCCGGCATCGATCATCATGATGGGGCGGTATTGGCCGACCGCAGCGGGATCATCCTGATCAACACGTCGATCAAACATTCAGAATACGTATAACTCTCCAGCCCTGTGTCATCCATGTCTGTGCCGGTGCAGAGTGTCGATCAAATTGCCACTGTCAGTGATGCTGGGGTGCCAAAAGTGAGGTAATGGGTTTTGTGTTGTATCTAATTATTTTTTAAAGAGAAAGTAAGGATTTGATGAAGCGTGCATTGTGCGGCGGGACGGGTTGTCCAGGCAGCGTGGGCACCGCTACGGTGACCGGCCGGAAAAATGGGTGGGCTTCGTTGTCGGTGTTGACTGCACCTTCTTCCGAATTGCAATCAGTAACTTAATGCATTTTGAATATACTGATGTAATTCTCATGCTATGAATATGTTATTGGTAATTTAACATGCCATTGTCAATAAGAGTTAAGTCGGAAATCTTTACACTTGTACTTTCGATCATTCCTTGTTGAATAAGGAAAATATTGATTCTGTATGTATTTCTTAAGCGAAAACCAACATGGCACGTGTTTTGCTTTTATATGCGTGCTTTCTACAAGGAGTTATATATGATCAAGGCATCAATCATTGCGGGAACCATCGCAATCGCAACAGTTTCCAGTTCCGCGTTTGCGGGTTTCATCAATGGGGATTTCGAGCAGGGCAATACCACCGGCTGGACGGTCGGCACAGGTAACCGTGCAACAATTTTGAATGCGAATCTCGACCCCATGGCTTTCTTGCCTGGTGGTAGCAAATTCAATGCAAACCGTGACAATTCCGCTATCGTATCTGGTGGTTTTGCCCCGCATACCGATAACCAGCTGAAGCAGGTTTATGCAGGTAATCATTCCATGCGAGTGGAAGATGTGCTCAACGGTGGATACGCTTCTGTCATTACGCAGAAGGTGGGCAAGTATCAAGATAAAGACATTTTCTTTGCCTGGGCGGCAGTACTTGAGGGTGCGCATGACTCAAGAGAAGCAGCGACGTTCAAGCTGGTTCTGCGTGATGAAACCCGTGGACTGAATCTGATCACCCGTGAATACAATGCTGATCAAGCGGGTGGTGGCGTGGATAAATTGTTCTCCAAATCGACAGATGGCTATTTCTACACTTCATGGCAAGTTGAGCAGCTGAGCCTGGATGCCGCCGCTCAGGGAAATGACATTTCCCTGACCCTGCTGGCAGCAGACTGCTCACAAACTGGCCACGGTGGCTGGGTGTACCTGGATGGCTTTGGCCAAAGCGCACCTTCAGATGTGCCCGCACCTGGCGTCCTGGCGCTGATGGGTCTGGGCCTGTGTGGTTTGGCTGCAGCGCGCCGTAAGCGCTGATCGCTTCGACAGACTAGGCTTTTCATTTGGTCTCGTCTGGCAGATGAAATTAAGCCGGGTTACCCGGCTTAATTTTTCTCTTTCGAACATGCTATATGGATGTTCACTCTCTGGCGCGAAAATGACGTTCTGCTCAATGGTGTCTGAGCTCCGTAGCTTTGTCGAGCGCTGATCTGTCTGATGAGCTGCCTACCTTGTCCTGCCTTGCTGGATGGGCAATTCCTCATTGTCAGTGCTTGGCCCGGTGTCGGTACGTATATCTCTCGAATTCAGCTTGATCCACCTGATCCACAAGGCATGTCTTTGCCGATATGGATATAGTCGAATTGCCGATAGTTATTTGGCATTAGCGGGTTCATATCGATATTGTGCGTTTTGGGCTCGCTCTTGCCATGTCGCCAAGTAGATGATTGTGTAATCAGCCTTGCAGTCACACGCCCACCACACGCTATGTAAGGGATTGCCCCTGATCCTCAATGGGCCATGTTGCTGCTACTCTTGATCGAGCACCTACCTCCCACCACCCTGACGTCAGGCTGACAACAAGCGAGGCCCATCATGTATGCCATACTGGACACCCTGCAGACTTGGCCGGATGAATCATTACTGAGATTGATCGATCATTTGAAGTGGCATGGTTGGGTGACGGATGAAGATCGCCTGGGCCTGTCTTCCACCATGATTGAGCATTGGGATGCGGCCTGCACTGGATATCTGCGCGCTGTCGGCTATGCCGGTGCTGATCTTGGTCGGGTCGGGTACTTTCAGCCAGGGTGGGGGGCGATCTATGCTCTGTACGACTCGGTACAGTTCGATGCAATGTCTGCACGTGAGCACCTGATTCTGCTCGGCCAGCGGCTGGCTGAGTCTCTCTGAAGTTGATCAACTTGAAAGGACAGTCTGTGAAAATCTATGGCACCTCAAACTCCCGTTCGACCCGTGTTCTGTGGGTGGCGGAAGAGGCTGGCATTGCTTACGACTATGAAAGTGTGGACCTGAAAAGCGGAGCGGCCCGTAGCGAGCCTTATCTCTCCATCAACCCGGCAGGGAAGGTGCCTGCGCTGGTCGATGGTGAGTTGGTGCTGACAGAGTCGGCGGCCATTTGCAATTATCTGGCGCATTGCGCACCTCAGTCCGGGCTGTTGCCGCCGGAAGGCACTAAGGAGCGGGCATTGGTCGATCGCTGGAGCTACTTTGCGATGACAGAAATGGATGCGCCGCTGTGGGTCATGACCAAGCATACCTTCATCTACCCGGAGGATATGCGTGTCCCAGCCATCGTGACCGTGGCGATGGGTGAGTTTGCCCGTGCGGTGGGTGTTTTGGACAAGGGCTTGGGAGAGCGGGAGTTCATCGTTGGTGATCGCTTCACTGTTGCGGATGTGCTGCTGGGGCATTGCTTGAGTTGGGCGAAGGCATTTCAGGTGCCGATCGAATCAGAGCGTGTCATGAGCTACGCCAAACAGCTGTGGTCACGTCCGGCCTTGGCGCGTGCTAGGGAGCGCGAAACCGTAAAGTGACGTGACGGTTTGCTGGTTGATGATCTGATCAGCGCGAGGGTGCAAGTCCTGGCGCTGCGGGCTTGGCTAGATAGTTGAGTGACAGCCATGCCAACAGCGCCCAAAGGCCGCTTAATGGGTGGCTATTGGCAGGTTATCGTCCGACGGTTGTCTTGCCTTTTCCTGATTTCACCTGCATACCCCTGCCGAGGCAGGGTTTGGTGCCTGTTGTTTGCCCGGTTCACGACTGGGACGCTGTCGACAGGGCTCTTGCCACATGTTGCGCCACCTGCTCGATCAAGTCGGGCGCCAAACAATCCAATGTTGTCGTATCGACCATGGCGCGGAGCCAGGTCATCTGCCGCTTGGCCAATTGCCGGGTCGCGAAAATGCCTTTATCACGGAAGGTGGCGTAGTCGGTGTCGCCCGCTAAGTGCTCCCAGGCTTGGCGATACCCCACGCAGCGCATGGAGGGTAGATCCAGGTGCAGACCTGGGTAGCTGGCCTGCAGCTGTCGCATCTCACCGAGAAAATCATGTGCCAGCATCTGATCAAAGCGCTCGGCAATGCGCTGATGCAGCACTGCGCGGTCGCTGGGCATCAGAGCCAGTTTGGTCAGCCGGTAAGGTAGCGGCTGGCTGGTTTGTCGTGCCAGATGAGCGCTCATGGGCTCGCCAGTCAGGCGCCAGATTTCGAGCGCACGCTGGATGCGCTGTGAATCGCCCGGTTGTAGGCGGGCTGCAGTGTCAGGGTCGATTTCCGCCAGCTTGGCGTGCATGGCCGGCCACCCCAGCAATGCTGCCTCTTCATCCAGCTCGGCGCGGGTGGCAGGGTCAGCTTCAGGCAGGTTGGATAGCCCATGCTCCAAGGCTTTGAAGTACAGCATGGTGCCACCCACCAGCATCGGCACCTTGCCACGGGCGGTGATGTCAGCCATCAGGCTGAGGGCATCGGTGCGGAATTGTGCTGCGGAATAGGCTTCCAGTGGGCTGATCAGATCAATCAGGTGATGGGGGGCACGCGCAAGTGTGGTGGCGTCTGGCTTGGCGGTGCCGATGTCCATGTCGCGGAATACCAGTGCTGAATCAACGCTGATCAGCTCGATCGGCAGCTGTTGAACCAACTCAACGGCGGCGCCGGTTTTGCCGCTGGCAGTGGGGCCCATCAAGAACAGGGCCGGGGGAAGCAAAGGAGGCATGGATAGTGTCGGTCATCAATCAGAAGTGGTTGGCTCCAGCCGCCGTAGCAGGTGGCTGATGATCAGTGCGGTGCTGATCGACAGGGCGACCGCCAGGCAGAAGGCCCAGCCACCCAGGTCTACCAGCCCCAACCCTACGGTAATGGCAAAAGCCCCCAGGCCAGTCATGCCGGCGCAGAAGCCTTTCAGTTGCACCAGCAGGGCATTCCGGCCAGCGGTGGCAAAGGTAAAAGCAGGCATGACCGAGCTGGCCACTGGGAAGACGGTCAGCACCCCGGTCAGCGTAGTGCCCAGTCGGCTGGCCAGGGTTGTCAAGACCACCACCAGCAGCAGCGCAGCGCCCATGCGGGCGGCCAGCTCGGCCTTGGGGAGATGGGTGTCTGTGGGTGGGGCGACAGGATGCGGCACCAAGCGGGCGGCCAAGATCAGCGACAGCATGGCCGCAACGCTCACCCAAGCCTGATCTGCCTGCCCCATCACCACCAAGCCCAGACCAACCACGAGAAAGCCTGCCCAGCCGATCAATAGACTGGCCAGCCAACCGAAGCGCTGGCTGGCCAGGCCAAACAGCAATATGTGGGCGGCGATGCCAAGCAGGCCCGCCGGAATGGCCCGAGCGGCAGCGGCGGCAAAGCTCGCGCCATGTTGCAGCCACAAGGCCAGAATGATTGGCCCCGCCACCATCGGCAGGCCGCCAAGAAAGCCTGCCACTGCTTGGCCCCAGCGTTTGCCAGCCATGCTGGCGAGGCCGATGAACATCGGTGCGCCAAACAGCTTGATGACCAGCAGCTCCATCACTGTCCTCGCATGAACAGTTTGTCTAGCTCGTTCAGGCTGAGTTTGAACCAGGTCGGGCGGCCATGGTTGCATTGTCCGGAGCGCTCCGTGGCCTCCATGTCGCGTAACAGCGCATTCATTTCCGGTACGGTCAACTGGCGATTGGCTCTCACCGCGCCATGGCAGGCCATGGTGGCCAACAGTTCGTTTCGGCGCTCGGTCAGCACGCGGCTGGCGCCTACCTCGCGGATGTCCTGCAGCACGGCGCGGGCCAGCTCTGCGGCATCGGCCTGTTGCAGCATGGTTGGCACCGCGCGCACGGCCAGATGCGTGGGGGACGCTACACCGATCTCGAAGCCCAATTGCGGCAGCAGGTCACCTTGTTCCTCCACGGTGGCCACATCCAGTCGATCAGCCTGGAAAACGACTGGAATCAGCAAAGGCTGCATGGATAATTCGTCTGCATCCAGCGCATGTTTCAAGCGTTCGTAGACAATGCGCTCGTGTGCGGCATGCATATCCACCACCACCAGCCCCTCGTTGGTTTGCGAGAGGATGTAGATGCCGTGCAGCTGCGCCACGGCATAGCCCAGTGGAGGGACGATGACTTCCTCGGCGGGGCGCTCCAGCAGAGCGGTATCATGCTGTCCGGGCCAGGAGGTGGTTTGCAGGCTGCCAGGGTGGCTGTTGGGGGTAGGATCGCCGCCCTTGATACCGCCAAACAGGGTCTGGTAGAAATTGCGCGGCTCGTAGGCGGCCAGCGGCATCTTGGTCTGCTCGAACCGTGGCTGATAGGGTTGAGAATGGCGCTGGCCCGAGCCGGGTGCCGCGCTGATGGTAGCGGGTGCTCCGCCATCGTCGGCCTGCATGGCTGCCGCGCCAGCAGTGGTGCTGGCCAGGGCTTTATGCAAGGCATGGAACAAGAAGCGATGAATCGGCTGCGATTCCCGAAAGCGGACTTCGATTTTGGTCGGGTGGACATTGACATCCACGCCCTCAGGGTTCAGCTCGAAAAACAGTGCATAGCAGGCGTGCCGATCATGGTGTAGGACATCTTTGTAGGCTTCGCGGATGGCGTGAGTGACGACTTTGTCGCGCACAAAGCGACCGTTCACATAGAAATACTGCGCGTCCCGACTGGACTTGGACACGGTTGGCGAGCCCGCCACGCCGTACAGGCGCAGACTGTTGGCGGATTCATCCAGCAGCAGGCCCGCCTGCACGAAATCCTTGCCCAGAATCGCCTCGACACGTTTCTCAAGTGTCTGTCGTGGTAGCCGCCATTGCGCCTTGGCATTGTGAAACAGGGTAAAAGCCACGTCGTGGTAGGCCAGCGCCATACGCCGGAACATCTCTTCACAATGAGCGTATTCGGTGGCTTCGCTTTTCAGGAATTTACGACGGGCCGGTGTGTTGTAGTAGAGGTCATTCACCTCGACCCGCGTGCCTGCTTGCAGGGCGGCGGGTTGCGGGTCGCTGATCTGGCCTTCCAACGTATCCACCTGCCAGGCCATGTCGGCCCCGGACAGACGGCTGGTCAAGGTCAGTCGTGACACTGAGGCAATGCTCGCCAGCCCTTCGCCGCGAAACCCCAGGGTGCCGACTTGTTGCAAGTCTTCCAGCGAGCTGATCTTGCTGGTGGCGTGCCGTGACAAGGCCAGGGCCAGGTCTTCCTTGGCCATGCCGCTGCCATTGTCGGTGACCCGCAGCAGCTTGATGCCACCTTGTTGCAGATCGACCTGGATCTCGGTTGCACCGGCATCCAGGCTGTTTTCCAGTATCTCTTTCAGCGCGGACGCAGGCCGCTCCACCACTTCGCCTGCTGCGATCTGGTTGATCAGGTGGTCGGGAAGAAGGCGGATGGCTGGCATGGAATCAATGATGACGACGAAACCGTCATTATACCAGCCGATCTGCTCCGCTTTGCCTCGCCCGTGACTTGGGGGTGCAGTTCAGGCTGCCAAGTGATTTTTGCCTGCCCCTGGCTGCGTGGCCGCGTTGCTTGGCCACGCTCTGCACGCCTTGCCCATGGTGCCTTGCAGGCGGCTCATTTCACCTTGCGGGTGCTCATGTGGCGCAAATAGGCCAGGAGGTCGGTCAGGTCACGTTCCGACAGGGTTTTCTCATCCACGGCGGGCATGGCCGAGCGCTCCCAGTGGCGCAGCTTCTGGGGGTTGCGGACCAGGGTGCGCAGGTAGGGCGCCCGGAGGTATTCGGTTGGGTTGTGGGGGATATTCAAATCCGGCGCCAGGTTTGCGTCCCCTGCTTTGTTCAGCGAGTGACAAGGCAGACAATGCTGTTTGAACTGAGCAAACCCGTTGCGGATCGGGCTGTTGGCCGGCAATGTGGCGGCGGGCTGCAGCTGGGGGTAGCGGATTTCCACGGGTTGGACGCGCTCGATGCGGGCCAACTGATAGGGCCACATTTCTGGCGTGATGCCGCTCTTCTCGGGGCTCAGCCAGACCACATACAGCGGGCCTGCCGTACCGGGCTTGCCTGGTTTGACGGGTGGCCAGGGGGCATCGTCCGTTTCAATCGCCAGGTACGGCTCTGCTTTGCCCTCGGCCAACAGCAGGCTGGCTGACAGCGTGACGGCAAAGCCATCGGACGCGGTGAATTTCAGGCTATCGCTGGCTTGGATACCGGCTTTTTTCAACAACGGTTGCAGTGGCACAGCCTGATAGCGCATGGCTTTGTGATAGCTGACATCATTCGGCACATCAATCTCACGCAAACCCGTCTCAGCCAGCAGGGCCTGTTTTTCGTAGGCTTGCTGATATTGCTCGTTGGCAATGGACAGGACAGGGGTGGCGAAAGACAGACTGCTACAGGTGAATAAGGCTGCCGCCAGGGCTTGTTTCAACAACGTGTGCATGGGTGATCCCGTTCTTGTCTGAAATTGAGGCGACAAGATCATAGAACAAGGCTGCGCGGGGCGGATAGCCTTGTGTAAACGTCGTTATTTGCTGATTCAGGGATGTAGCAGATGCAACAAGGCCAAGCCAGGCGTCCGCTCAAAACGGCCATACTCAGGCATTTGCGGGGCGGTCATGCTTTGCGGGTCGTGATCACAGGCCGTGGCTGCCCGCAACGGCCCCCAGGATGGTCAACAAGCTGATCGCCAACAGAACACCATGCAGGCGTTGAACCAATCGGAAGGTTGCCGCTGGCGATTGGCTGGCGCGTCGGCTGAACCAACGATGCAACCAGAGTGGCTCCAGCACGAACAGAATCAAGCTGAAGATCGCCCAGATACCCACCATGGCGTGCATCCACCAGTAGTGTGGATCAGCGAATCGTCCCCATAAGCCCAGCCGCTCGACCAGGAAAAAGCCGCTGATACCTGTCAGCAGCGTGGTGGCCTGCGCAATGCGGGCAAATCGATGTTCGATCATTTCAAACATCGGCGCTTGCTCGGCTGGCTGGAACCGTTGGCGGATGGCGGGCAGGATCACCAATGTGACCATGGCCACACCGCCAATCCAGATGACCACGCCCAATACATGAAGGGCGCGGGCAAGGGCGAGTAAGGCGTAGTCTGACATGGGGGCGGCTTGGGTGGTGAGATGGCGTCATTGTAGATGACCGGGCTGGTTGCCACTTTGTGTTGAATCAAGCCCCGCTCTGCACCGGAAGCAGTACTCATGGCCAGCTGCCGGTGGTGGCGAATCCACCTCTACGGGTCTACAGCTGCTTGTAATACAGCGAAGTGGGCCGCAGCTGGCCATCTGGAGAGCAGGCAAAGTCAGGAATCACCCCTGCAAACTGGTAGCCAGCCTGTCGATAAAAGCCCTCCGCCGGGGAGCCGGTTTCCGTATCGAGGTACAGCAGTCGACGGTGTAACGTGGCTGCTGCTTCCTCCAGTGTCTTGACTAACGCATGGCCGATGCCCATGCGGCGGGTGTCGGTGTGAACCAGCAGCTTCTGCACTTCCGCGCGGGCCAAGCCGTTTTCACGCTGACAAAGATCCAGTTGGATGGTGCCAACGATTTTGTCATCACACATGGCCACCCACAGCCAGCGGCTGCCATCCTGCAAACTGGCTTCCAGCCCGCGCCAGTATTGGCGTGCGCGGGTCGCATCCAGGGTGGCTAGGAAGCCGACCGATGCACCATGATGGACCGCATCGATCAGCAGCGCGATCAACTGGGGTGTCGCTTCGTGGAGCGTAGTGTGGCTTAAGCGGACAATTTGTAAGGTCATGATGTCATCCAATCAGTGGCTTTTTTGTATGCCATCCATACCAAGCATGGTTTGTGCCAACCGTGTGAAAGGGTATGGATCAGGCTTGGTATGCCGCGATTCGGTCAGTAGGCGGCAGAGTGAGCAGGTAACTGGATGCGGCGTGGCACCAGATTGGGGCACTGGAATACGGATCTGGCGAGGGTTGTGCGGCCAGATGCCATGATCATGACGCCCACAGCGATCAAACAAGGCGAGGCGGGCATCGGTTAGAATGGCTTTTTGATTGTTTCAGGGCGATTTGAATGACTGAGAACGAAGCATGGCTGACACGTAGCAAGCAGGCCGTCTGGCACCCGTGCACCCAGATGAAGCGCCATGAAACCTTGCCGCTGGTACCGATTGCGAGAGGGGAGGGGCCTTGGCTGTTCGATTTCGATGGCAATCGTTATCTGGATGCCGTATCGAGCTGGTGGGTGAATCTGTTTGGTCATTGCAACCCTCGCATCAATGAAGCCATCAAATCACAGCTGGATACGTTGGAGCATGTGATCCTGGCGGGCTTCACGCAGCAACCGGTCGTGGAGCTGTCAGAGCGGCTGGCCAAGCTGACGGGGCTTGGGCATGCGTTTTATGGCTCGGATGGTGCATCGGCCACGGAAATCGCGCTGAAGATGAGCTTCCATTATTGGCGGAATGTCGGCCTGTCGGGAAAAGTCGGTTTTGTCAGCCTGCAGAATAGCTATCACGGCGAAACGTTAGGGGCTTTGTCGGTGACCGATGTCGCATTGTTCCGCGATACCTATGCCCCCCTACTGCGGCAAAGCCACCAGGTGCGAAGCCCCGATTGGCGCCTGGCCGAGCCCGGTGAATCAAAGGAAGCCTATGCCGAGCGCTGTGCTTCCGAGCTGGCTGACTATCTGGCGGCGCACCATCACACCACTGCGGCGTTGATTCTGGAGCCGCTGGTGCAGGGCGCCGCTGGAATGGGCATGTACCACCCGATCTATCTGCAGCGGGCTCGGGCGCTGTGTGATCAATACAACGTCCACCTGATTGCAGACGAGATCGCGGTGGGGTTTGGGCGTACCGGCACAATGTTTGCCCACGAGCAGGCAGCAATCAAGCCAGACTTCATCTGCCTGTCGAAAGGCATCACCGGTGGGTATTTGCCATTGTCGGTGGTGTTGACGACCGACACGGTCTACCAGGCGTTTTACCATGATGAAGTGACCCGTGGTTTCCTGCATAGCCACAGCTACACCGGCAATGCGCTGGCGTGCCGCGCGGCCTTGGCAGTGCTCGATATCTTCGAAGAAGAGGATGTGATTGCCTCCAATCGCATACGCGCTGCTTGGTTCACCGCGCTGATGGAGCCGATCCGCCGCCATTCCAAAGTCACGCATTTCCGGCAGCTGGGCATGATCTGGGCAATGGATGTGCTGACCGATCAACCAGACTTTGCCAATCGCTGTTTCCAGCAGGCCCTGCAGCAAGGCGTGTTGTTGCGTCCAATCGGGAAGTCGCTGTATTTCATGCCACCCTATGTGGTGGATGGCGAGGCAGTCAGCTTGTTTGTCAGCACAGTGCTGTCGATACTGGATCAAGTTTGATCCACGGGCTCTGATTGTGTGTTGCGGCCATGTCGATGGCATGGCGGCTTTGTTTTACCATTCATGCAACTTGGCATGTTTTGCATGGTCAATGTGTGCTTGCCATCCTTGATTCGGTGTCATGGGTACAGTCAGTTTACAGTCAACTTTTTTGAATGATGATCCCGTTCCTGCCGTACCCTGGTATCGGACAGGGAGCGGGCTGCTGATTTCGCTGTTGCTGCATGCGGCGTTGCTGGTGTTATGGCAGGGGTGGCAAGCGAAGCCCCCGGCTCTCGCACCTGCCCAGCGCATCATCGAGCTGCGCCTGCAACCCATTGCCAAACCAGCTCCACCCCCCGCTGTTGATTTGATCCCACCGCCCCAGGCGCCTATTGCAACCACTACACCCAAGCCCGCGCTTACCCCTACCCCCGCCAAGCCGACACCCGCCAAGGCTGCTGCCGCCACCGCACGTATCGCCCGCCCAAAGACAGAAGAGGAAGAACAAGCAGTACCCGAGGCACCCTCGCGTGCAGCACCGATTCAGGCTGATCTGGCACCAGCTGCCGGACATATCGATCTGGAGGCGGCCAAGCGGATCGCACGGGAAGCGGGCCAGGAAGGGAGCAAGTCAGCACCCCCAGCCTATCTGGCGAAGCCTGCGCCGGAGCGCGAAACTGCGCTAGGGAAGGGCATCAACCAGTCGGAACGTGCCGATTGCCGTGAAGCCTATGCCGGGCTCGGATTGCTTGCCGTGCCGTTACTGTTGAAGGATGCCGCCACCGGCGGTGGCTGCAAGTGGTGATGGGTATCGTTTTACCGACAGTGCCCGTGTCGGGTCATGCCTGCAGCGCCCGGTTTGGCAGCCCCGCATGGCTGTTTTCAATGCACCCTCCATTCAAATTTCCCACCTGATTTGATGAATCATTTTGTACATCTCACTGAGATTTGAAATCGATTTCACATGGCCGACTGACAAGCGGACAAACGGTCATTTTCGATATCAATGGTCAATTATATTGGGCGAAGCGATTTCGAATTGGCCCGATCGATATGGTAGTCACATGTGATTTTCATTAACTAAAGCGTTTTCTTTTTCGGTAAAAACGTCTTTAACTTTTTGAAAATAATTGTTTTTTTTGAGATGCGAGGGGGGTGTTGCATCACTTTGACTTATCGCATGTGCAGCTTCGCATGTATTGCTCGTGTGGCACCGAAAAACGGCCATGTCATTGGCAGAAAGTGAACGCCGTAAATTTGACGAACGGAGGAAACTTCTGGAGGGTGGGTGAGGTGATGTCATATTGACACGTAGGAAAGCAGCATGATCAAATCAACCCCGCTTTATGACAATTAAATAGTTCAAAGGGGCGCTGCATGTTACAAGTAACTACCAAACGAATCATTAAGTTATCAACTTGTGCAGTATTGGTCGCCGGGGCAATGCAAGCCATGGCGGCTACGCGCGTTGATCTGGGCTCCCAATCCTTGGCTGCTGCAGATCTGCCACAGCTGGGCGCAGACCTGCGTCCGGTGACATCCATCAACGTTGCGAATGGTGCAACCAAGGTCAAGTACCAGCAATATTACAACGGCATCCGTGTCTATGGCGAGCACGCTCCGGTAGGGGTGCAGCAACGTGGTGCACAGGGAATGCAGGCTGACTCAGTCGCCTCATTTGTGGCTGGTACCTATGTATCTGATATTGAAAGTGATCTGCCCAATGCCCGTCCGACGCTGTCAAAAGACGATGCGCTGAAGATTGCGCGCAGCCGTGCTCTGTTCGGCAGCCCGGTCAAGCAAGGGCAGGGCGAGAAAGCTGAGTTGCTGATTCGCCTGGATGATGCTGGCCGCGCTCAGCTGTTCTACCTGACTTCCCTGTATGTAGGTGGGCCGCGTCCGACTCAACCTGTGTTCATGATCGATGCAATGAGTGGTCGTATCCTCAAGCAATGGGAAGGTTTGGCCCGTCGCGATGCAGTCGGCCCCGGTGGCAATGAGCGTACTGGCCGTTACGAATTTGGCCGTGACCGCAAGGCGATGAAGGTGGCTGAAGACTGCCGTTTCGAAACCGACAATGTGGTGACGGTCGATCTGCAACACTCTCAGGATACACGCAATACCACTCCATTCCGCCCTGCGGACTGCCCTGCATCCGGCCCGGTTCGTAATGAATACAAGGCGATCAACGGTGCATATTCGCCTATCAATGATGCTCATTATAGCGGTGGCGTGGTGTTCGATATGTACCAGGACTGGTTCCAACGCCGCCCGCTCAATGGCAAGTTGATCCTGCAAGTGCATTTTGACAAGGATCACGAAAATGCATACTGGGGCAATGGCCGGATGCAGTTCGGTGATGGTGCTTCGCGCATGCATCCGCTGACCTCGCTTGGCGTGATTGCGCATGAAGTGAGCCATGGCTTTACCGAACAGAACTCTGGCTTGGAGTATTCCGGGCAGTCGGGTGGGATGAACGAGGCATTCTCGGACATCGCATCACAAGGCGCTGAGTTCTACAGCAACGGTCAAGCCAGCTTCCAGATCGGCCATGACATTTTCAAGGCGCGTGGCGAGGCAATGCGCTACATGGATGAGCCCGAGAAGGATGGCCGGTCGATTGGTCATGCCAGCAAGTATCGCGATAACATGAATGTGCACTTCACCAGCGGCGTGTACAACAAGGCATACTATCTGTTGGCTCACAAGCCGGGTTGGGATGCACGTAAGGCATTCGAGGTCTTCGTTGTTGCCAACATGATGTACTGGCGTTCAAACAGCACCTTCAACGATGGCGCGTGCGGTGTGATCCGTGCAGCGGATGACAAAGGGCGTAACCGCAATGACGTGATTGACGCATTCAGCCAGGTAGGTGTGACATGCGCCAACGTGCCACCGACACCCACCCCGACGCCGACACCTACTCCGACGCCGACACCTACTCCAACACCGACACCGACACCGACACCCACCCCAACGCCGACACCTACTCCAACACCCACACCGACACCAACAGGTGATGTGCTGAAGAATGGTATTGCTGTCACCGGCATTGAGGCATCTGCAAACACCAAGAAGCAGTTCACGATCGACGTGCCAGCAGGCGCTCGGTTCCTCGCTGTGCGTACAGGTAGTGGGACGGGTGATACGGATCTTTACGTCAAACATGGCAGCGTGCCCAGCACTGGCCGTAACAGTGATGCGGATGGCATGTCAGGTGGCGAAACCAACGCCGAGTACGTACTGATCAACAATCCCAAGGCCGGCAAGTATTACGTGCTGTTGCACGCATACTCCGATATCAAGAATGTTTCGGTCATCGGCGCGGTTCGCTGATCCAGATATTTCCAAGGTGGCCATCTCAATGATGGCCATGAGTCAATCGCCCTGGGTAGGGCGAGCATGCAACGGATAGGAATGAAACATATGCAAAGCTTCAAAAAAACTTATTTGGCAGGCGTAATCGGGTTTGCATTGGCTGGTTTGGCTTATGCAGGGGCCGCAGATGAATTGGGCATCAACACAGGCCGTAGCGCCCAAGGCAAACAGGCATCGGTCACGCTGCAAAGTGGTGAAGTCGTCAAGTACGTCATCATTGATGGCTACGCCGTTGCTGGCGACATGGTGTTGGGCCGCCATGATGAGATCCAGGCCAAGCGTGAATTGCGCGAATTTGCCGGTAACTGGCAGCGCCCGGTGGTTGAGCTCAAAAAGGGTCAGCAAAGCGACAATCATGCAGCCCAGTCCACCCGCTGGCCGAACAACACCGTGTACTATGCCTTCGCGTCAGGTTTGTCTCAGCGGACACGCGATGCAGCTTTGGCAGGTATGAAGCTGATCACGAATCGCACAGCAATCAAGTTCGTAGAGCGCACTAACGAGCGTAACTACGTAGAGTTTTTCCAAGGCGGCGGTTGCTATTCATCAGTTGGTATGGTGGGTGGTAAACAACAGATTTCGCTGGGCTCAGGTTGTGAACATGCTGGTATCGCAGCGCACGAAATGCTGCATGCGCTGGGATGGCACCACGAGCAGATGCGCCCTGACCGCGACAATTATGTCACGATCCACCTGAACAACATCTCCTCTGGCATGCAACACAACTTTGACAAGTTGCGCGCTTCTCAAGGGGATTCAGCAGGTTCCTACGACTTCAAGTCGATCATGCACTACAACGCGTATGCCTTCTCCAACAATGGTCAGCCAACCATTACACCGAAAGACACCAGCATTCCGCTTTCGGGGCTGGGCCAACGCCAAGCATTGAGTGATGGTGACGCCGCATCGGTAAACAAGTTCTACCCTGGCGCGGTTACCCCGACCGACCTGCAGATGACGTTGAGTGCGGCTGAGTTGCGTCTGGATGAAAACACCAAGGGTGAGCTGGTGTTGGATGTTGCTGGCTCTGCAGAGGATCTGCGCACCCTCAGCTTCCGCGTCAAGACTGACAATGCGTCTGTGATCGCCCCCAGCGGCGTACGCGTTGAGGATGCGGCCTCCGGCAATCAGC
The DNA here is from genome assembly GCF_014202905.1 of Chitinivorax tropicus. Taxonomy (NCBI): domain Bacteria; kingdom Pseudomonadati; phylum Pseudomonadota; class Betaproteobacteria; genus Chitinivorax; species Chitinivorax tropicus. The sequence continues at coordinate 25,408 of NZ_JACHHY010000007.1, forward strand.
GTAGTGTGGTCATCGTTCCTCAGGCCAATGCTTCTGGCGTGGTGAATGTCACGATCGCAGCCAGAGCCCAGAGCGGTAAGCAGGCCGTGGTGAATCTGAAGGTAACAGTGGTTGATGATCCAACCACCCCAACACCTACTCCGACACCAACACCTACTCCGACACCAACGCCTACTCCGACGCCAACGCCTACTCCAACGCCTACTCCCACACCTACGCCTACTCCGACCCCTGCAGGCAAGTGTGACACCCAGTTGAGCGTGAGTGGCGAAGTGTCCATCAGCAACAAGCTGAGCGGAAGCAATCTGGTGCCGGCTGGTGATGCATCGTTGGCACCCATGATCGTGTGGAATGATGGCAACGCAACCCGCTGGAATCTGCAGCGCAATAACGATGGCTTCTACTTCATCGTATCCAAGGCCAGCGGCCTGGTGCTGGATCTGAACGGCTCCACACGCAATAAGGTAGGCGGCTCATCCATCCTGTTCACTCGCCATGGCGGAGTCAACCAGCAATGGTGCCCGGTTGCAACGGGTGATGGCTCCTATCAGCTGGTGTCCCGCTTTAGCGGCTCCCCACTGGGTATCGCGGCTGCGGACGATGGCACGCACGTGCTGCAGTTCGCCAAGGGCGCAACTGGTGATGGTCTGAAGTGGGTTTTCACCCCTCGCAGATCTCGCTGATCAGGTGAGGTTAGGCTGGCATGACATCCATTGATTGAAATGCAATGGCTGCCATTGCCAGCCTTCTGGGTCACCGGATTCTGCTGACATGGTTTTGTAGGCTCACGCTGTCTTTTTGCAGATCATATGCCATTGATCGTGATGTGATTGTTCTGCATGTCGTCTGGGTGCTGAATCATGCCAGCAGAGTCTGGTTACCTAATGGGCTGTTGTCCTGACATGCGTCGGGGTGGCAACCCTTTGCCAGTGAATCAAATACGCCGCGTCATATTCTGTCCTGGGCCTTGACTGAATCAACATCAGAGGGCCATTTCCTATTGAGATGCAGGTGAAGGGCGATGCGGGCGGTTGGGTCATTGGCGAATGAACACTGCTGCTGTTTGTTTTCTGTTTGGTCTGACGATTCAACGCGCTGGAAAAATCGGCAGATATCACGGTATTTCAGGAGATTCCATCATGAGTCGAATTCCACGCATGCCATTGTTGGCCATGTTATTGGGTTGTGCGCTGCCAGTCATGTCAGGTCAGCTTCAAGCGAAACTGGTGAGCGACACCAAGTTGATTCAAGCCGCCAATCAGGCCTTTTCTGGGCAAACCCAGGGTCTGCTCGCCAATGCCGTCGCTACAGGCGAAACCATTGTCGAAGTGAATAAGCAAGATGCGCGTGGCGAATGGATGATGGGGTCGGTCACCGCCATCATCAGCCACCGTGCGCATCAGGCGCCCAAGTCGCTGTTCTTCATTGCGCACAAAACGGACGCAGGCTGGCGTCTGGGCATGGAAGGTTCGCCTGAATATGCCGCCCTGGTGGAAGAAGCGCCCGATGAGCTGCTTGCGGAAGATGAGAAGCGCAGCTTGACCGCCTCGGATGACCAGGGTTTTGCTACCGATACCGGTCTGGCCTTGCCCTGGCGGGAAGGTGATGCTTGGGTTATGGGTGGTGGGCCGCACGGCAATTCGGGTAGTAGCCGCCCATTCAACTCGATTGATTTCAATGGTCGTGATGGCCGTGTATTGGCACCTGCATCAGGCCGTTTTTACAAGAGCTGTGTCCGCAATGGTAGTGCGTTGGTCAAAATCGTTCACGACAATGGCTACACCACGACTTACTATCACATGACCAATCTGGCCAATCTCGCTGATGGCACACAGATTACGAAAGGTACCTATCTTGGGCAGATCGATGTACAGCTGCCATGCGGTGGGGCAGCCAGTGGTCCTCATGTGCATTTCTCGTTGCTGAAGGATGGGAAAGACATTGCGGTGGATGGAATGACCATCGGCGGTTGGACTTTTACCGAGGGTAGCCAACCCTATGGCGGTTTTGCTCGGCATGGAACTCAACAGGTCAACGCGGGGCGAGGGTCTTTGACCAACTTCGGCACGGGTACGACACCTACTCCGACGCCTACCCCCACGCCAACACCAACGCCAACGCCAACGCCTACCCCCACACCGACACCCACACCTGATGTGGTTCTGAGTAGCGGTAAGGTGGTGACAGGTATCGCAACAGGGACGAACACAGAAAAGCATTACACCATCGAAGTGCCAAAGGGTGCGAAATTCCTGGCAGTACGTACAGGCAGTGGTACTGGTGATGCAGATCTGTACGTGAAGTTTGGCAGCGTACCGAGCAAAGGGCGAAACAGCGATGCTGATGGTAAATCCACTGGTGAAACCAGCGCGGAGTATGTATTGATCAAAAACCCCAAAGCTGGCGAGTATCATGTCCTGGTACATGCATACAGTGCTATCAGCGGTGTTTCATTGCTGGCGGTCAGTCGGTGATTGGATGGGTGACCCCTACCGTATCAGTGCCGCTGGGTAAGGTTGCGTGATGGGGGATTCAGCCTGATTGGTCAAGCAAAAGGGGATGGTGACATCCCCTTTTGTTCATCTACCCGGATCGAAAGCGCATTGCAGATTAAGGTGTGGCCAGGTCAGGCTGTCCGCCATACAGCTGGTTATACAAGGTCTGAATATCGACCATCAAAGCCTGATCCATCATATTGATGCTGGAGGATAGGTAGTCCGCCAGCTGCCGCTCCTGTGGGTGCATCCGATCCAGTTTGAGTGGGGACATCACAAACAAGTGGTATAGCTCTGCCAACGTGATCTGTGATGGCGATCGCCGTAATAGCCAGCCATTCTGTTCGGTTTTTTCAATCAGCCGGGCCTGCGTCAGACGATGCAGCAAAGTAGACAAGTGATCCATGCCGCATTGGAGCTTTCTCTGCAATTGCCAGGCCGTAGGTGTTTCGCCGCTTTGTTGGCTTTCGCACAGCAACACCAAGACCCGTGCCGCATCAAAAAAGCTCCGTCCTGTCTCGGGCTTACGTCGCCAAGCGTGCGCCTCCCAGTAGGACAAACAGGCAGACAGCACCGCCCCGAACAGAATGATGGCCCACATCACATACAACCACATCAAGAAGATCGGGAAGCTTGCAAAAGCACCATATACAATGTTGTAGCTACCCATGCCCTTGATATAAATACCAAATCCACGCTTGGCGAATTCAAACAACACGGCGGCGGCGATACCCGCCATCAATGCGTGCTTACGGGGCACTTGGCAGTTGGGCACGACGTAGTACATCAACGAAAAAGCCAGCGTGGCCAATATCCACTGTGACCCATTCAGCAGCAACATTTCCGCGAATGGCAACTCCTTTGCGTAGTCCACCGACCGGGCCAGCACCGAGGAGGTCAGGCTCAGGCTGGCTCCCACCATGATCGGCCCCAAGGTCAAGGCGGCCCAGTACAGGACGATACGCCGGAACAGTGGCCGCGCGGTGCTGACATGCCAGATGGCATTGAATGCGCGCTCGATGGTCAGGATCATCATCAGTGCGGTCACCGCGAGCGAGATGATGCCCACCGCCGTCAATTTGGTGGCGTTGTCCGAAAACTGCCGCATATAGACCGAGATGACTTTGCCGGCAGAGGTCGGCACCAGATTGGTCAGCAAAAAGATCTTGAATTGATTGCTGAAGTCCTCGAATACGGGGAAGGCCGAGAAAATCATCAACACAATTGTCAGAAAGGGCACCAGCGCCAGCAAGGTGGTAAAGGTCAGGCTGCCAGCGGCCTGCAGACATTGATCCTGCTGAAACCGCTGCCACACAAAGCGCAGAAAGCTGGCTGGCGCATGCAGCGGAGTTTTACGGGCATGGGAGATCAGGTTGAGCAGCATGGGGGCCTGGAAAGATGGATCAGTGCCGTATAATACCGCATCCCAAACCTTGTCCATCGCTATGCACGATATTCTAGTGTTGTATTACAGCCATCACGGCGCCGTCAAACAATTGGCCCAGCACATTGCGCGCGGGGTAGAGAGCGTGCCGGGTTGCCGCGCCCGTCTCCGCACCGTGCCTAAAGTCTCAACAGTATGCGAAGCTACGGCACCCGCCATCCCAGATACGGGCGCTCCCTATGTCGAGCCGGTGGATCTGGTCGAGTGTGTGGCTGTCGCAGTCGGCAGCCCTACACGGTTTGGCAATATGGCTGCCCCGATGAAGTATTTTTGGGATGGCACCGCCAGCGAATGGAGCAAAGGCACGCTGGTGGGTAAACCTGCATGTGTGTTCACCAGCACCGCATCGATGCATGGCGGTAACGAAGCCACCCTGTTGAGCATGATGCTACCGCTCTTGCATCATGGCATGCTGCTGCTGGGTGTGCCATTCACCGAGGCGGCGTTGAGCATCACCCAGGCGGGCGGCACCCCTTATGGTGCCAGCCATGTTGCTGGCTTGACTGGCGATCAGCCTGTTTCCGATCACGAAAAACAACTTTGCATGGCATTGGGCAAACGCCTGGCCGAAACCGCGCTGAAACTCCAATCATGAATCCGACCCGCCTGTTGCATCTAGGGGCTGTCAGCAGCCTGACCGCACTGATCTTTCTTTGCCTGGCCTGGGAGCTTTGGCTGGTGCCGCTGCGGCCTGGCGGCTCGTGGTTGGTGTTGAAGGTGGTCTTCTTGTTGTTTCCACTGTTTGGCATCTTGCGTGGCAAGGTCTACACCTTCCAGTGGTCAAGCATGTTCATCCTGATCTATTTCACTGAAGGCATCGTCAGAGGCTGGTCTGACATGGGGCTTTCACAAGTGCTGGCCTGGGCCGAGATCGGCCTGTCCTGCTTGTTCTATGTATGCGTGATCTACTTTGCGCGTAATGAGAAGCGGCGATTGGCCGGGTTGCCTATGCCCTGACCGGAAAAAAAGAGCCCATGCATCCCGCCGGTACGCATGGGCCATGGCCTGCCAGCTAAATCACTACGCCAGCAGTCTCGTCGCCTGAATACGACGGATTTGCCAACTCAAAGCCAGTAAGCCCAGTGCGATCAATGCCGCAGAGTGTGGCTCTGGCACATCTTCTGGTGGCGGTGGCGGCAATATGCCGCGAGCCATGAACAGTTGTTCATAACCATTGTCGATCATCTGCGCATTGGTGCAGCGCTGAGCAAATTCGCTGTTGCAGCCCATCCTGAAATCGATGCTGAGTACATCGTATCCCGTGCCGCCGCCTGAGCCGCCGTTCCACCACTTGTTCAATTGCGAATCCAGCTCGGGCGAGAACACCGCATAGGCAGCCTGATTGGCACCCAGATTGTGGTTGATGGTCTCGGCCACACTGGGGTCGCTGCAATCGACAACCACACCGGTCGCGGTCAGGCAGACATTGCCACCGGAGATCACGAAATCAGACAGTGATGGGGTGCTGCCGACAGGGCCGATTGGGTAGGAATTATCTGTTGCCGGTCGGCTATAGAGCGCTGGGTCTTTGTCCGGGCCACTCACGATGCCGCCTGTGCTGCCGATCACGCCACCACTCAAGCAGACGTTGCCGGCAGGGCAGTTGTTGGCGAAGGTGAAATACTGGGTGGGGAGATTGCCATCGGTATCCCGCAACGAAATCTGTGCCCAGGCAAGCAGGCTTTGAAATGCGCCGCCCCCACTATTGATTTCATTGTTATTGAACATCAGCACCATCGAGTTCAACAAACCGGCACTGCCGCCGAGATACCCTGTCAGCGAGGCAAGCGTTGCATTCCAAGTGGTGTTTTGATCAGCAGCACCGGCCAGCCCGCCTGACCCCGTGGGATGTAGGCTTGTTTGCCCGGTGCTGAAATAGGGTAGGCCACCATTGCCACTGGGCGTGGCATAGGCGTCGTTCATCCCCGCAAAGTTGGTGTTGACGCCGCTGCCGCTGGCTCCGGTTGCAACCACAACGTCATTCTGAATGGCACCCGGTGTGGAGGTGACATAGAACGGATTGCCCGGGCCGACACCACCGCCGTTGAGTTGATCATATTGCCATGCCAGTATGGGCAAGGAGTAAGAGTAGAAATCACCATACAGGACAGCGCTGGTTGAAGCAGAGGGCAGCGTGATGGTGGTCGCTTGTACACTGGGGCTGAAATAACATGCAGCGATGGTCAGGGTGGCCAACAACCGTAGCTTCGGTACTTGAGTGGACATGATTTCCTCCTATCCAGTGGTAACTGATATATGGAATAGCATATTTGATGCCAAGATTAAATTTCCTTTTATTTCAATTATTTATATTTTGTTTGTTTAATGTAATGTATGGAATGTAAGATATTCTGACGTTGATATATGACTGAATTGGGCCTGTATGTGCGGGTTTTCATGGGGAGCGGCAAGCTGAGCGACAGGTGAATCGGCGCGGATGAAAGCTCAGCGTGTTGTGAGAGCATGAGTGGTGGTCTGTTGGGAAGAGGGGAGTAGGTGATTTGGCCATGTAAGGTTTCCCGACACCACCTGTCAGGAGGGTGGGGAATGCATATCTATATGATGTGAAATTAATTTTTGGTAAGGTGAATGGTGTGGGGCGACCGCCTGTTGGCGCTGGCCAGTATTGGCTGGATTTGTCCGCAAGTCGTCCGGATGAGGCATTGGGCAGTTGTTTGGGTGTGCTTAAACTGCATGCATCTTTCACCGTGCTGGAGCACCCGCCATGTCTCAGAACACCGCTTTGTTGGTCATCGACGTTCAACAATCATTTCTACACCGCCCCTATTTTCGTGAGGCGGCCATGCACCCTTACCAGGAAAGGCAATTAGCCTTGATTGCTGCTGCAGAGGCGGCAGGGGTGCCGATCGTGCATATCTTTCATTCCGATGAGTCAGAGCCTGGTGGGCCGTTTTCGCGCTCGTCAGGTCTGGTCAAGGCCATGGCTTGGTTGCCCGACAATGCGGCGGTGACCTTCGAAAAACACGTGCACAATGCCTTCACTGACACCCAGCTGGGTGCCTGGCTGACCGGGCGCGGTATCCACCACTTGGTCATCAGCGGCCTGCGAACGGAGCAGTGCTGTGAAACGACCGCCCGTGTCGCGTCGGATATGGGCTACGAGGTAAGCTATGTCACCGAGGCCACTGGGACGTTCCCGATGACGCATCCTGTGTCGGGCCGTGAATTCAGCGTGGATGAAATCCAGGAAAAAACCGAGCTGGTGCTGGCCAATCGCTTTGCCAACATCCGCACGGTCGAGGACATGGCTGCTGCTTGGCGCCAAGTGGCCGTGGCGGGTTGAATAAAATCCGTTGCCACGGCAACCCTGAGGCGGGCTGGGCGCTATAGGCTGCCAGCCCACGCCTGCATAGGTATTTGTACGTTCGAATGCACTTTCTGTGTATCCTGTACAGAGGCTGTGTGGGGTGGCCAGCGCCGGAGCTGTGGGGCGAGCTGGTGGCACACCTGTCCCGCCGGTAGATTGTTCGATACCCGATCTCCATCAAGTGGCGGTCGATTTGGGGGCGGCCAGGTCGCCCATCCGCAGGGTATCGGCTGATATTTGACCACCTGCAGCAAACCTGACGGAGCCGTCATGCCAATTCGTGATATCGCACTGGCCCTGATCATCGTGACGATCTGGGGCTTCAATTTTGTTGTGATCAAATGGGGCCTGCATGGCGTGCCGCCGTTGCTGCTCTGCGCTTTACGCTTTCTGGCCGTGGTGTTCCCGGCGATTTTTCTGGTGAAACGACCCAAAGTACCCTGGCAGGACGTGGCCTTATACGGCGTGACCTGGGCGGTGGTGCAGTTCGGGTTCCTGTTTTCAGCTTTGCATGTTGGCATGCCAGCGGGCTTGGCCTCAGTGGTGTTGCAGTGTCAGGCATTCTTTACGCTGTTGTTTGCCGCAGTCTGGGTCAATGAGCGCTGGCGGCCCAGCCAATTGCTGGGTTTACTGGTGGCGACTGGCGGGCTGTGGCTGATCGGCAGTGCACATGGGCAGGCCATGTCGTTGATGGGCTTTGTGCTCACCATCTGCGGGGCGGCTGGCTGGGGGCTGAGCAATGTGGTGGTGCGGCGGATGACGCAACGTGTCGCCAATGTCGATATGCTGGGCTTCGTGGTGTGGGCATCGCTGCTGCCCATGCTGGTGTTCACGGCGCTGTCCTTGGCGTTGGAGGGGGTCGGGCCGGTGATGCATGCGTTGACGAATCTGGACGGTACCTCGATCTTCTCTGTGTTGTACTTGGCCTATGCGGCCACCGTGGTGGGCTATGGCCTGTGGACGGGCCTCCTCAAGCGCCACCCGGCCAATTCGGTTGCACCATTCAGCCTGCTGGTACCATGGGTGGGCTTGTTGTCCGCCTCGCTGTTGCTGGATGAGCAGCTCAACCCCCAGCAATGGGCCGGTAGCCTGTTGCTGATGAGCGGTTTGATCATGAATGTGTTTGGCAGTCGCGTCATGACATGGATGCGAGCAAAATTGAACTGGGGAGTGGAGTGATCGGTCCATCCTGATCGGCTTATGTCATGACTCCACGGCATCTCTATTTCATCTTGACCCCACGCTTTGCGCTGCTGGATTTCGCCGGGCCAGCGGAAGCATTCCGTATTGCCAATGGATTTGGTGCCCGGTTTGTGACCCATATCGCCGCGCCGGTCGTCAGCCTACAGTGCTCCATCGGGTTGCGTCATGATGGCCTATCGCCGCTGCCTGAGCCGCTGTCTTGCGAAAATAGCTTGGTCATCCTGACCGGCACGACTTGCTCGGCCATCGACTACCAGCAGCCAGAGGCTCAGCAAGTCGTGGATTGGCTCAAGCGGGTCGTGACACCGGAGCATTGCCTGGCGACGGTGTGCTCTGCTACCCAACTGGCGGCCCGGGCGGGCTTGCTGGATGGGCGCGTCTGCACTACCCACCATAGTGTGGTGGATCGGCTGCGGATGTTAGCGCCCACCGCCAAAGTGCTGGAGGATCGCGTATTCGTTGAGGATGGCCCAATTGCGACCGCCGCTGGCATCACGGCAGGTATCGACCTGGCGCTCTATCTGATCGAGCGCCACGCCGGGGCGGCCATTGCCCAGCAAACCGCCCGCGAGATGGTGGTATACATGCGGCGAAGCGGCCAAGACCCGCAGCTGTCGCCGTATCTAGCCCATCGCAATCACCTGCACCCAGTGATCCACAAAGCACAGGACCTGATCAGCCAGGACCCGGCTCACCCCTGGCAGTTGGAAAGCCTGGCTAAGGCAGTCAATGTCAGCGCACGCAATCTGACGCGATTGTTCAAAGAGCACACCGGGGTGACCGTGAACGATTACCAACTGTCCATTCGCCTGGCGCACGCCCGCAGCTTGTTGGAGAGCACCCGACAGCCCATCGAGCGGGTTGCCGAGCTGGCGGGTTTCGGCTCTGCCCGAGACTTCCGCCGGGCCTGGTCACGCCTGCACCCGGAAAGCCCGTTGATGTATCGGCGGTCGCTGGATGGTGCCAAGTAGCCAGCCAGGCTGAAGCCAGGGAGACACCCGGCATGGCAAGGCCGCCTGTGTATGCCCGCAGTACCCGACGTTAGGCCAAGCATTCCTGAAACCGCGCCCGTAGCTCATCGTGGGGCAACGACCGTCCGATCAGTACGATGTCGGTCGTTGGCGGGGTGTCGCCCCAGGGGCGGCCATAGTCAAAACCGGCAATCTGATGTACGCCCTGGAACACCAGCCTGCGTGGCTCATCGGCAATCGCAATCACGCCTTTGTGGCGCAATAGGTCTTCTCCATGAATCTGCATCAAGGCAGTCATGAATGCACTGATACGTTGCATGTCCACCGGGCCCCGGTGATGCAGATGAAGCGCTGCAATGTCGTCACCAAATGAGCGGTTGGCCGATATCCCTATCGATGATGACGTCGGGCCAGGGCTGTAGATGCGGGCTTGGCTGGGGGCGGGTTTATCCAGTAGGTCCTCATCCAGGTGAAAGCCACGGACATTGAACAATAGATCGAGTGACACAGCGCCCTGATCGAGTTGGAATTGCGGGGCATGTGAGTTCATGAGGCGCAGCCGTTCGCTCAGGGTGGCGACCTGCTCGGCAGGCACCAGATCGGTTTTGGAGAGCAGCAGGCGATCGGCAAACCCGATCTGTTTCCGCACGACCGGGTGTGTATCCAGTTGCATCGGGCCATGCAGGCAATCGACAACCGTGATGACGGCATCCAGGGTGTAGGCGTCTGCCAGCTCCTGGGCAGCGAAGAATGTCTGTGAGATCGGAGATGGATCGGCCAATCCTGTGGTTTCGATCACGACCCGGTCGAATTTCAATTCTCCCAACATCTGCCGCTCGTGTAAGGAACGCAGGTGGTGGGCCAGATCACCACGGATGGTGCAGCACAGGCAGCCATTGGTCATTTCGATGACTTCGCTGGCCTCTTGAATCAACAATTGGCTATCGATATTGACTGGGCCAAACTCGTTTTCGATCACGGCAATCCGCATGCCATGTTGGCCACGGAGAATATGGTTCAGCAGGGTGGTTTTTCCTGCGCCCAGAAAGCCTGTGAGTAAGGTAACGGGGGTTTGGGTCAGTGGGTTGGGGCTCATGATGTCAAACTTGCTTGGCAATGGTTCAAAAGCAGCGTGTATGCGCTGCGGTGGGTTTTCAGGCGCGGAGGCATGGCGGCATTTGTCATCGTCACCTCAGCTGCGACACCCTGTCAACCGCGCCTAACGCCCACCTGACACATCCAATATGGCGCCAGTGGTGAAAGAGGCCAGGTCAGATAGCAGCCACAAAATCGCTTCTGCCACTTCCTCTGGTTGGCCGCCGCGTTGCATCGGAACACTTTGTCTGACCCGATCGACACGCTCTGGTTCTCCGCCACTGGCGTGCATCTCGGTATAGATGAAACCTGGGCGCACCGCATTGACCCGGATGCCTTCCGCCGCCACCTCAATCGCCAGACCTCGCGTCATCGTGTCCAGTGCGCCTTTGCTGGCCGCATAGTCAATATATTCGCCCGCAGCGCCCAGCCTGGCAGCGGCAGAGGAGACGTTGACGATGGCTCCTCCTTCGCCATCATATCGGGTGGACATATGCTTGATGGCTTCCCTGGCACATAAAAAAGGGCCGACCACATTGGTGCTCAGAATACGTTGCAGGCGTGCTGCGTCCATCTGCTCCAGGCGCATCTGTTGAGCGAGGATGCCAGCATTGTTGACCAGGGCCGCTACGCGACCGATGCGCTGTTCGATGGTGGCAAAGAGCCGGACCACATCCTGTTCGCTGGCAACATCCGCCTGCAGGGCAAGCGCCATGCCGCCCTGGTCGTGAATCTGCGCTACAACCCGCTCGGCAGCCAATTGATTGCGTAGGTAGTTGACCACGACAGCATAGCCATGGCTGGCCGCCAAGCACGCGGTGGCGGCGCCGATACCACGGCTGGCGCCGGTGATGAGTACGACTTTGGGCATTGTGTGACCTCTCGGGGGTAAGCCGGTGAACAACATGGTGGGTGTAAAACCGCACCACGTGCTGTTCGGGAGAGCTTACCTGATCAGGTCGGACAGGGCTTGCCCGGATTTACCTGGATACAGCCTGGCCGCCAGTTGATGGCGGCTGCCTGGCTCAGTCAACAACACTTTCCTGTCTTGCCGCCATAGCGTGCCTCCTGGCGTTCCCGAAAAAAGGTCTCGTAACTCATTGGCACCTGATCAGGATGCGTAGTCTGCATGTGCCGCACATAGGCCTCATAATCGGGCAGGCCGACCATCAGATTGGCGGCCTGCCCGAGATACTTGCCCAGCTTGCTCAGTTGATCAAACATGGCTTACGTCCTGACCGTAGCGGGCAAGGGCAATTCACGCGCCGTGGGATGCGCGGTACGATAGGCCTGCCAGCACGCGCGGGCACCAAACAGCACGATGCTGATCACCAGTAGCATGAAGCCGCCAGCCAACGTGGCATCGAGATAGTCGTTGAATACCACCTGCTGCATCTGTGCCAGGCTCTTGGCCGGAGCAAGCACCTCACCCTGCGACAAGGCTGTCTCGTATTTGTGGGCATGGGCCAGGAACCCGACCTTGGGGTTGTCCGAGAACACTTTGAGCCAGCCAGCCGTCAGCGTGCAGATCAGCAACCAGACGGTGGGAATGATAGTCACCCATGCATAGCGCTCGCGTTTCAATTTGAACAGCACAACCGTCGCCAGCACCAATGCGGTGGCCGCCAGCATCTGATTGGCGATGCCGAACAAAGGCCAGAGCGTGTTGATACCGCCCAGCGGATCAACCACGCCTTGATACAAGAAATATCCCCAGGCCGCGACACACAGGCCGGTTGCAGACAGATTGGCCACCCATGAGTCTGTTTTCTTCAAAGCCGGGACAAAGGTGCCCATCAGATCCTGCAGCATGAAGCGCCCAGCACGAGTTCCCGCGTCAACAGCTGTCAAGATGAACAGTGCCTCGAACAAGATGGCGAAGTGATACCAGAAGGCTTTCATGGCTGGGCCACCAAACACGTTGGATAGGATTTCCGCCATGCCCACCGCCAAGGTCGGCGCCCCGCCAGCCCGCGAGATGATCGAATGCTCACCCAGCTCCTTGGCTGTTTGGGTGATCATGTCCGGCGTGATGAGGAAGCCGAAATTCGATACGGCTGTCGCGGCGCTTTCCGCTGTTTTGCCAATGACCGCAGCGGGGCTGTTCATGACGAAATAGATGCCCGGGTCGATGACCGAGGCTGCAATCAGCGCCATGATGGCGACAAAGCTTTCCATCAACATGCCACCGTAGCCGATGAATGGCATATGGGTTTCGTTTTCCAGCAACTTGGGCGTAGTGCCAGAGGCAATCAGCGCATGGAAGCCAGAAACTGCGCCACAGGCGATGGTGATGAACAGGAATGGAAACAGATTGCCGCCCCAGACCGGCCCCGTGCCGTCGATGAAGCGGGTCAGCGCGGGCATCTTCAGCTCAGGTGCCACGATCAGAATGCCGATCGCCAGCCCGACAATCGTGCCGATTTTCAGAAAGGTGGACAGATAGTCGCGTGGTGCCAACAGCAGCCAGACGGGCATCACCGAGGCGATGAAGCCATAGGCGATCAACATCCAGGTCAGCTGCACACCGGTGAAGGTGAATGCCGGTGCCCAGACCGGGCTGGCGGCCACCATGCCACCACCCCAGATCGCCAGCATCAGCAAGACAAAACCGATGATCGATACTTCTCCGATGCGGCCTGGGCGCAGATAGCGGCTGTATACCCCCATGAACAGTGCGATCGGGATGGTGACCGCAACGGTAAACGCCCCCCAGGGGCTTTCTGCCAGCGCTTTGACCACAATCAGCGCCAGCACCGCGAGAATGATCACCATGATCATGAAGGTGCCAAATAACGCAATCACCCCCGGTACATGACCGACCTCCGATTTGATCAGGTCACCCAGCGAGCGGCCATCACGACGGGTCGAAATGAACAGCACCATGAAATCCTGTACGGCACCGGCCAGCACGACACCAGCCAAGATCCACAGCATGCCCGGCAAGTACCCCAATTGCGCGGCCAGTACCGGCCCAACCAGCGGCCCCGCCCCGGCAATGGCGGCAAAGTGGTGCCCGAACAGCACATACTTGTTGGTGGGGACATAATCCAGGCCATCGTTATGACGGACAGCGGGCGTGGCGCGCATGGCATCAAGCTTCATGACGTGCTTGGCGATGAACAGGCCATAATAACGGTACGCAATCAGGTAGACCGATACCGCAGCAACCACAATCCACAAGGCATTGATGGATTCACCGCGATGTAATGCGACGACGCCCAGCGCAAAAGCGCCAATGGCACCGATTGCGCCAAACGCCGCATGGCGGGCAAAAGGGGGCATGGTTTGTCTCCAAAATTCGCTGGCCGACTACTTGGGTCAGCACGTTGTCAGTGGGGAAGTCGGATATGGCTTGTGCCAGGCTCGAAAAACGATCTGGTGGTGCTGGTGGGTCCAAAACCATCTCATCAGAGCTTAGGCTCTACTATTCTCTTTTTAAGGAATGTAAAGAATTCGCAGAAATACCCCTGGCTGGCTTACGTAGAACTACCAGGTACTGTTGACACGGCCATATTGCTCCAGCGCACAATCAGCCCAGAGCGGGCCTTGGAGCCGCATTAATAGATGCTTGGCATGCACGCGACTTACATGACGATGAATCTGAAACACAAAATATTTGCGTTGACCATTCTGCCGTTGTTGCTGGCGCTGGCGGTGATTGCACTGCTGGTCTGGCAGCGTGCCGAGGACATTGCCGATCAGCAGGCCAAGACGATTGAGGAAGCCTTGCTGACCAGCAAGCGTGCGGAACTCAAGCACTATGTCAGCCTGGCGCTGAGTGCAATCGAGCCGCATTACCAACATGGGCTGGCGGATGCCAACGCACAGGCGCGAGCCAAGGCGGCTTTGCGAGCGCTGAGCTTTGACAGCGATGGCTATTTCTTTGTCTACGACCTGACCGGAACCAATCTGGTTCACCCACGCCAGCCCGATCTGGAAGGTCGGAACCTGTGGGACATGCAGGATCGGCAGGGGCGGTATGTGATCCGTGCATTGGTCGAGGCGGCCAAGGCTGGCGGAGGATATCCACGTTACGGTTGGGAGAAACCCTCTACCGGCCAGTTGACTGAAAAGTTGGGGCATGTGGTGCTGCTGGACAGATGGGGCTGGGTGGTGGGAACGGGTATCTACCTCGATGATGTGGCGCAGGCGATTGCCGAGGCCAGAAAACGGGCCGGTGACAATGCCCGCAATACCCTATACAGCCTGGGTGGAATTGCTTTGGTGGCGGTGCTGATCGTCTTTGGCGCGGGGCTCGCGTTGAACGTCAGCGAACAGCGTCTGGCGGACGACAAGCTGAAAACGTTGGCGCAACGTATCGTCACCTTGCAGGAAGAAGAGCGCGCGCGCGTAGCGCGTGACCTGCATGATGGTATTTCACAGGTGCTGGTTTCGACCAAATTTCAGTTCGAGCTGGCGCAATACAAGGTTGAACACGGTGGTGTGGGCGCGGCGGATGATTTGCGCAAGGGGATCGACGATCTCTCCAGCGCCATCCACGAGGTCAGGCGTATTTCCCATGACTTACGCTCGTCGATTCTGGATACGCTGGGCTTATCTGCCGCCATTGCGCAGCTGGCCAACGAATTCGAGCTACGGAACTGGGTTGCCGTCAATTTCGACAATCAATTGGGCGATTTCGAGCTGCCCGACCACGAGGCCATCGCCTTGTTCCGGATCGCCCAGGAGGCGCTGACCAAC
The DNA here is from genome assembly GCF_014202905.1 of Chitinivorax tropicus. Taxonomy (NCBI): domain Bacteria; kingdom Pseudomonadati; phylum Pseudomonadota; class Betaproteobacteria; genus Chitinivorax; species Chitinivorax tropicus. The sequence continues at coordinate 40,648 of NZ_JACHHY010000007.1, forward strand.
ACCGAGCGCCATGCTGAGGCCAGCGAAGTCCAGATCAAGCTGGTCAAGGAGCCAAGGCAAGTTCGCCTGGCCATCACCGATAACGGTCAGGGCTTTGACGCCACCCGTATCGATCGGGACGGCGGCATCGGCCTGCGCAATATCCGCGAGCGGGTCGAGCACCTGGGCGGCCAATTCCATATGACATCTGCGCCAGGGTGTACCCGCCTGGAGGTATGCCTGCCGCTTTCCCTTGAGGCCCATACATGACACGAATCCTTCCGCCCAACAAACCCCGCGTGCGCCTCATCCTGGTGGACGATCACCCCCTGGTGCGTGATGGCCTGAAAGCCAGGCTGGCCGCCGTGCCGCAATTCGAGCTGATCGGTGAGGCTGGTGGTGGCGCCGAGGCATTGAACCTGGCCGAGATCCACAAACCAGATCTGATGCTGGTGGATATCAGCATGAAGGACATGAACGGCATTCGCCTGACGGAATTGCTACGAAACCGCTGCCCCAATGTGAAGGTCCTGATCCTTAGCATGTATGACAACAATGAATACGTGACCAGCGCCATGCGGGCTGGTGCCAAGGGCTATGTGCTGAAAGACGCCGGTTCGCAGGAGATCATCGCCGCCATCGATGCCGTGGCGGCGGGCGGCAGCTATTACAGCGCCGCTGTGGCCAGCGCGCTGGTGGCGCCGAAGATCACGAACGATTCGCTGACCGATCGTGAACGGGAAGTACTGATGCTGCTGGCCCAAGGCCTATCGAACAAAGCGGTGGCCAAGCAGCTCGATATCAGCGTGCGGACGGCAGAGGCGCACCGGCTGAGCATGCGCCGCAAGCTGGGGATCGACACCGCTGCAGGCTTGGTGAAGTATGCCATCGCGCAAGGCTGGATCAAAAGCTGACAGACTTACTGGGTCAGCCCGCCCACTTGGCGGGCCAGATAGCCTGCGTAGTTGTCCGTCATGCCGCCGATGAAATCCAGCACTCGCATATAGGCCAAATACAAGGGCCAGCTGGGGTCGGGTACGTTGTGCTCCATCAGATCCAGCGTCCGTTTGGCACGGAATGAGAGGCTGCCACTGGTCTTGAGCTGATAGACCGCGCTCAGGAATGTTTCCAGTAACACCTCCAACGTGGTGTAGGCACCAACCTCGATCTCGACCTTCTGTCGGGTATTGAAGATCTTGGCGCGGGCCAGCCGCTTGGCTTCGTTCAAGCCATCCACGATATGTCGGGGACAGGTCACCAGTAGATCCTGTGTCAATTCACCTGCCAGCAGCAGATCGTGGTGTTCCGCAAAACTCAACGCCACCGCGTTCACCAGCCGCTGAATCGCCTTGCCCCGCAGCAAGGAGATCTTACGGCGGGTGGTGGGGGCCTCGCACAGCTCTTCACGTAACGCAGTGCAATCCCCGATCAGCTCTACCAGAATCGGCTCGACCTGCTCATAGCTCAACACCCCGATTTCAATACCATCTTCCAGATCAAGAATGGCATAGCAGATGTCATCCGCCGCCTCCATCAAGTAAGAGAGCGGGTGTCGCGCCCAGCGATGGTGGCTGATTTCGATCAAGCCCAGCTCAGCGGCAATGATCTCCAACTGCGGCAATTCAGATTGATAACAAGAGAACTTCTCTTTATTGCCAGCATGCTCAACCGTCCAAGGGTATTTCAGCAACGCGCCCAAGGTGGCATAGGTCAGCCGCAGGCCACCGGCGAAGCGATGGTTCTCCAGCTGCGTCACCACCCGGAATCCATGCGCATTGCCCTCAAAAGTCTGCAGATCCCGTTGCTCAAGAGCGGTCAGTGGTGCGATCAAAGGCTGGTTGCGTTCCTGGCAAAACCAGTCCCGAATGGCGTATTCACCAGCGTGGCCAAAAGGTGGGTTGCCAATGTCGTGTGCCAGGCAGGCTGACTGAACAATCGCCCCAAGATCGGTCGGAACGATGCCTGTGGGCAGCTTGTCGGCCAGCCGCTGGCCTGCCATCACACCAAGGCTACGCCCCACCGCAGCCACTTCGATGGAGTGGGTCAGTCGGGTGTGGACGTGATCATTTTCAGACATCGGGTGGACTTGGGTCTTACGTCCCAGCCGTCGGAATGCGCTGGAAAAGACAATGCGATCATGGTCTTTGTGAAAATCGGTACGCCCGGCATCTTGTCCGGTGGGTTTGGCATTGCCCAGCCGTTCGGCGGATAGCAATTGAGTCCAGGTCATCAGAGGCATGGTGGTGTTCGCTCGATATTGAACAACATGATCGGATCGAGTCCGCCCCTTTCACCGTGAAAAAGGCAGCTTGACATGCTTAGCATGTGGGTTTTACATTACAGGCACTTCGCGCCAATTTGAACACAGCTTGCGGGCGCGCTACAAATACAGCTAAAGCGTGGTGAGAAATGGCAACTGATTTCCCAAACCCGCTTGGCATGTGCAAGCGGGTTTTTTGCTTTATGGCTGTTCATCGCTTGTTCAATATGTGTGTGACAGGCTATAGTCTGACGTTCAGCGCCGATTTAACGAACAACTTGCGGGGCGCAATCGAAATTCCGCTAAAGCGTCGCCGGCGGGGCTCATCTCAAGGCGCGCGATTCATGCTCGCAACAGGAGATCACTATGTTTGACTGCTATCTGGACGAATCCAGCTTCACCACCAACCAAGCCGCGACGGGTTCATCCGTGGCGCGTGTCGGGGATGCTGGTCTGCCGCCACGTGGCCATCCTCATAGCCGTATCGATATCGTATTCCATGCTGATACGATGTCCGGTGCCCGCCAGCAGATTCTTGCCCAGATTGCCAAGTTGGTTGCGGAGCCCATCGAATACAATGCCGGGCGCTACAGTGTCCGAGCCATCACCTTTGAGCAGGCCTTATTGATCAATCGCCTGGCTGGCGATTGGGGGGTGATCAACGCCATCGTCACGGCGGAGCGCCCTGGCCGGTTGGCTTGAGTGACACGCTGATGATCCATTATCGAACCAGGCTGCCCATTAGGTCTTGCGCTGTGTGGCGTGCCGACAGAATTTAGATTTCATTTGCCACAACTAAAGCGGCGTTGGCCGCTTTTTTTATTTCATCGTGAATTTATGTCGAGTCTTCCTGCAACCTCTTCACAAGCATTACCTGGCTTTGTCGGTGAGAGTCGCGCCATCTTGAAGTTGGCAGGTCCGATCATCGTGGCACAGCTCGCCCAGACAGCCATGGCCTTTGTCGATACCGTGATGGCAGGGCGTGTCTCGGCTGCTGATCTGGCCGGCGTGTCGCTGGGGGCCAGTATCTGGATCACTATCGTGCTGACTTTCACGGGCGTGCTATTGGCTGTCAGCCCCTTGATTGCACAGGCCTACGGCGGAAAACGGCATGTGGAAATCGGTGGCATCATGCGCCAAGGGATGTGGCTGGCACTCTTGCTGGGCGTCGTCTCCATTGTCATTCTGAAATATGGCGCACCCGTGGTGCTGACATTGGCCAACGCCGCGCCAGATGTGGCGGTTAAGGCAACTGGCTTCATGGATGGCGTGGCAGTCGGCATGCCCGCCTTCCTGCTGTACAAAGTCTTCAATTCCTATACTTCTAGTGTCTCGCGCACCAAGCCCATCATGATCATCAGCCTGTTGGCCTTGGCGCTGAATGTGCCTGCCAACTACGTGTTGATCTACGGCCACCTCGGTTTGCCCGCCATGGGTGGGGCGGGGTGTGGGTGGGCCAGCGCCTTGGTCAACTGGTTTTCGGTGCTCGCCCTGGTGGTGTACACCTGGCGCCATCGCTTTTATCAGCAGTTTGAAGTCTGGAGCCGCTTTGAGTGGCCCAACTGGGATGCGCAGAAACGTCTGATCAAATTGGGTCTGCCGATCGGCCTGACCTTACTGGCCGAGGTCAGCGCGTTTACCATTGTTGCGCTGATGCTGGCGCGGCTGGGGGCTGCTGTGGTGGCATCCCACCAGATTACGTTGAATTTCTCTGCCCAGACCTACATGCTGCCATTTGGCATTGCCTCAGCCTTGACGGTGCGTGTGGGGCAACACATTGGCGCAGGTCACCATCACCTCGCGGCCCATACCTGCAAGGTGGGCCTGAAGCTGGTGCTGTTGATCGCATCCGCCACAGCGTTGTTGATCTGGGTCGGCGCAGGCTACATTGCGGCCATGTACACGCCAGACAAGGCTGTGCAAGCCATGGCCGCCACCCTGTTGATGTTTGCGGCAGCATACCAGATCCCCGATGCCGTCCAGGTCAGCGCGACTGGTGCATTGCGAGGCTATAAGATCACTACCTTTCCGATGGTGATCCAGATCGTCGCATTCTGGGTGGTCGGCATCCTGGGTGGCTATCTGCTTGGGTTGCGGGGCGTCTGGTTCATCAATCAGGGGCAACCGTTGGGTGCGTCTGGGTTCTGGATTGCGCTGGTGTTATCGCTCACTGCAGCGGCCATCCCACTATTGGCGTATCTCGTGCGGATTGCCCGCCGCTATCGGTAACGCATTGAGTCTTTGAACATGTGTTGCACCAAAACACGGAGTATCGCGTGAATATGCCTCAGATTGAGACACATGTCTCGTTGAAACCATATAACACCTTTGGAATCGATGTGCCGGCTCGCCATTTCGTGCGGGTGACGACCCTGGCGGCACTGAGATCGGTGCTGAGCCTGCCTGCATTGCAAGCCATGCCACGCTTGATCTTGGGCGGGGGGAGCAACATCTTGCTGACACAACCCTTTGATGGATTGGTGATCAAGCTGGCGTTGCTGGGAAAAGCACAGGTATCGGAGGACGATGAAGCGGTCCATGTCAAAGCCATGGCAGGAGAAAACTGGCACGACTTTGTCTGTTGGACGATCCAACAGGGGTGGGCAGGTTTGGAAAACCTGTCATTGATCCCAGGCACCGTGGGCGCCAGCCCCATCCAGAACATTGGCGCCTATGGCGTTGAGATGAAAGACTGCTTCCATAGCCTGACGGCGCTGGAAGTCTCAACCGGCACCGTGCACACATTTGATCATGCTGCCTGTCGGTTTGCTTATCGTGACAGCATGTTCAAACATGTGGCACCTGGGCACTACATCATCTTGGATGTCACCTTCAGACTGCCCAAAAAACCGCAATGGCATACCAGCTATGGTGAAGTCCAAGCCGAGCTGGCCAGACAAGGCGTTGTCGAACTCAGCGCCCAGGCGATCTCTGACGCCATCTGTACCATTCGGCGCCGAAAATTGCCCGATCCAGCCCAAATCGGCAATGCTGGTAGTTTTTTCAAAAATCCGGTGGTGTCCACAGTATTGGCGGAGAGCTTGAAAAAACAATTCAATCAAATGCCTACCTACCCGCAGCCAGACGGAACCACCAAGCTGGCAGCGGGTTGGCTGATTGATCAATGTGGCTGGAAAGGGCATGTGGAAGGGGCTGTGGGTGTGTATGAAAAGCAAGCATTGGTATTGATCAATCGAGGCGGGGCTGCTGGCAGCGAAATATGCAACCTGGCTAAGCGGATTCAGCACTCGGTCATGGCAAAATTTGGCATCGAAATTGAACCTGAGCCCTTGATTTTGTAACGTATATTGGTGTGTGATGCCCTCTTGTCTATAGTGTAGTCAGTAGCCGGTGTGACTTGCAATGTATATTCGTATATTATGATATGCAACTCAAGTGCCGCACCGTGGCGCGAGTTGATACCTTTAAGAGAGGGGCATCATGTTAAAAACAATCTTTCTGGCCGCTACCCTGTTTACCGCAGCAGTGGCGCCTGTCATGGCTGATGACCTGGATGACATCCAGAAGAAGGGTGAATTGGTCGTCGGGGTAAAGGATTCCTTGCCGCCATTTGGTGTGCTGGACGCCAAGACCCGCACCGTGTCAGGGTATGACGTTGATTTTGCAGCAGGTATTGCCAAGCGCCTGAATGTCAAACTGCTTGCCAAGCCGGTTGATTCCGCAGACCGGATTCCCTGGCTGAAAGACAAAAAAGTTGACATGATCATTGCAACGTTCACCAAAAACGCGGAACGTGAAGCGCAAGTCGATTTCAGCTATGGCTATTTCGTCACCGGACAGAAGTTCCTGACCAAAGCAGGGCGGATGAAGGATCTGGCAGACATCGAAACCGCCGTCATCGGTACGGTCAAGGGCTCCACCTCGGAAAAACAAGCACGCAAGGCACTGCCTAATGCCAATATCATGCTGTTTGAAGACTATCCGGAAGCGGTCAAGGCCCTGTCGGATGGTAAACTGGAAGCAGTCACCACAGATGAGCCGATACTGGCCGGGCTGTTGAACAAGATGCCCAACAAGAAGCAATATGAAATCCCCAATGTTCCGATTTCACTCGAAACCTATGGCATTGCCGTGCGAAAGGGCGAAAAACGCTTGTTGAAAGCGGTTAACGACGCGCTGCTGGACATGGAGAAAACCGGTGAAGCCACGAAGATCTTTGAACGTTGGTTCGGCTACACCACACCAAACCCGATGCCACGTATTTTCGTGATTCGTGGTGGTTGATGGTGCATCAACCATGAGCCGTAGAGGCCGCCGACCAAGGCGGCCTTTTTATTTGGGCTGCTCAGCCAGTCATGTTGACGGTTGTGCTGTAAACGCCCGGCTGTTGATGCTACAACCATGTATAATTGCGCCACTTTTCGCGATATTTTCGCTATATAACAAAACCTTCAATGATTCAAAAACTTATCCAGCGCGTATTTGGCCGGCGAAAAGCAGGCAAGGGACATCGTGCTGCCATCATCCCGCATCCGCAACATGGCATTGGTCGAGATCAGATCGCACACAGCGCCCTGAAAGTCATCGATAAGCTCCAGGAGGCAGGCTATGAGGCCTTCGTGGTGGGCGGGGCGGTTCGCGATCTGCTGCTTGGCAAGATACCCAAAGACTTCGACATCGCAACCAATGCGACGCCGGAGCAGGTGCATGGCTTGTTTCGCCGCTCCAGGATCATTGGTCGTCGCTTCAAGATTGTCCATGTGACTTTCGGGCGGGATGAAGTCATCGAGGTGACCACCTTCCGGGGGGATTCGGACGATGGGCAGGTGATCGACGCCACCGGGCGTATCCTGCATGACAACGTGTGGGGGAGCCAAGAGCAAGACGCCCGTCGCCGTGATTTCACTGCCAACGCTCTGTATTACAACCCTGCTACGCAGGAGATCATCGACTACCACCGTGGGGTGGAAGACATTGCGGCGAAGCGGTTGGTGATGATCGGTGACCCGTCGCTGCGCTATCGGGAAGACCCGGTGCGGATGCTCCGCGCGGTGCGCTTGTCAGCAAAGTTGGGCCTGACCATCGACGCAGCTACCAGCCAGCCGATTGCTACGTTGGCTGCCTTGTTGAAAAACGTCCCAGCGGCGCGTCTGTTTGATGAGATGTTGAAGCTGTTGTTCTCGGGGCACTCGCGCCAGTGCTTGCAGCAACTACGCCAGCAGGGCTTGCATCATGGGTTCTTCCCGCTGCTCGATGTCATCATGGAGCAGCCGCTGGGCGAGCGTTTTGTGCAATTGGCATTGGATAACACCGATCAACGCATCCAGGCCGATAAGCCAGTTTCGGTAGGCTTTCTGTTTGCCTCACTGCTTTGGCATGAAGTGCTGGCCAGCTGGAAGGATCGCCAGGCAACCGGCGAGTTGCCGATCCCGGCCTTGTTCAGTGCAATGGATGAAGTATTGGCGGTGCAGGAAGAGAAGTTGGCCATTCCACGCCGCTACAGCGTCACCATGAAAGAGATCTGGGCGTTGCAGCCACGCTTTGAGCAGCGGGCAGGCAAAAGGCCGTTCCGGTTGCTGGAGAACCCACGGTTTCGCGCCGGGTATGACTTCCTGTGCTTGCGGGCGGAGAGCGGCGAGGTCGAAATGGAATTGGCCGAGTGGTGGACACGCTTTCAAGATGTGGATGGCGCTGAACGTGAGCGGATGTTGATCAAAGACGAGGCGCAGCCCGCCAAGAAACGCCGTCGTCGTCGCCGCAAACCCAATGCCAAAGGGGGGGATGGCGCAGGAGACGCGGAATGAGTCGAGCCCAGGTGGTAGTCGCCCTGGGGGCCAATCTGGCTGACCCGGCGGCACAAGTGTTGCATGCTGTCGATCAGCTGGCCGCCTTGCCTGACACCCAGCTGCTGAAAGTATCGCCCCTTTACCGTAGCGCGGCGGTGGGATATGTTGACCAGCCTGATTTCGTCAACGCAGTCGCGCTGATCGAGACGGCCATGCAACCGGACGCGCTGCTGGTGGCGCTTCAGGCCATCGAGCAGGCTTGTGGGCGGGAGCGCACTTTTCGCAATGCGCCACGTACACTGGATCTGGACATTCTACTTTATGACGATCTGCACATCGTCAAGCCATCATTGACCATTCCACACCCTCGGATGAGTGAGCGTGCGTTTGTGTTGCTACCGTTGCTGGATATATTGCCAGAGTGCATCATTCCCGGTCTTGGCCCTGCCCAAGCATTTTTGTCGGGTTGCGCTGATCAGGTGATCGAGCGTCTGAAGTGAGGTTGAGATGGATCTGGCGCAGTGTCGATATATCGTCGTGGAGGGTTTGATTGGCGCCGGCAAGACCAGTCTGGCCAAGCAGTTGTCCACGCATCTGCAGGCACTGCCGATTCTGGAGTCACCCGAATCCAATCCGTTCCTGGCTAAGTTCTACCAAGATCCATCACGATACGCATTGCAGACGCAGCTGTCATTTCTGCTGCAGCGCACAGAACAATTGGCACCGTTACAGCAGCTGGATATGTTTTCCACCCAGGTGGTGTCAGATTACATGCTCGCCAAAGAGCTGATTTTTGCCGAGCAGAATCTCAGCGACGAAGAGTGGCGTCTGTACCGATCCATATACCAGTCATACAGCCCCGAGGCGCCCAGGCCGGATCTGGTCATCTACCTGCAATTGCCTGTTTCCATTGCCATGCAGCGTATACAGCAACGCGCACGTAGCTACGAGACAGGCATCGAAGAACAATATCTCAAACAGCTTGCCGAACGTTACAGCCGCTATTTCCACTCTTATGATGATTCTCCCTTGTTGATTGTGAACGCATCGCAGTTAAATCTGGTTGATGATGACGGGGACTTTGAGTTACTTTTGCAGTGCATCAAACAGATGCGAGGCGGACGGGAATTCTTCAACAAAGGTTGACCCGTTTTATCCTTTTGAATAAAAAGCTTGCATAGCCAGTCCCTCACAGCTGGGGGCGTGGCCACAGATATTCAATAATTCGAGCAAGCGCTTGATGGAAGTTAACCATGCGGATCACGATTAGCACGTTGCAGAAAATGGCGGACGAGGGCCAGAAAATTGCCATGTTGACCTGTTACGACGCCAGCTTTGCGGCGTTGATGGATGAGGTCGGTGTGGATGTCCTGTTGGTGGGCGATTCCCTCGGCATGGTGTTACAAGGCGCCGACAGTACATTGCCCGTATCGCTGGAGGACATGGTCTACCATACTCGCTGCGTTGCCAAGGGCGCCAGGAAAGCCTTGGTGCTGGCTGATCTGCCTTTCGGGGCCTACCAGGAAGGCCCTGCGCAGGCGTTCCGCAGCGCTGCCAAGCTGATGCAGGCAGGGGCGCATATGGTCAAATTGGAAGGGGGCGCCACTATGGTGGAGACAACCCGTTTTCTGTCCAAACATGGCATTCCGGTCTGTGGGCATATCGGCCTGACACCACAGTCAGTCAATCAATTGGGTGGTTATAAGGTGCAGGGTAAGACCGATCAGCAAGCGCAGCAATTGCAGGCGGATGCCCTGGCCTTGCAGGAGGCAGGGGCATCGGTCGTGTTGATGGAAGTGATGCCTGCCAGCTTGGCCCGGTCGATCACCGAAGCACTGCATGTCCCAACCATCGGTATTGGGGCGGGTGTCGATTGTGATGGTCAGGTACTGGTCTTGCATGACATGCTGGACATCTACCCTGGCAAGAAGGCACGCTTCGTCAAAAATTTCATGCAAGGCGCGACCTCGGTGCGTGGGGGCATCGAGTCCTATGTCAAAGCCGTCAAAGCCAAAACCTTCCCCTCAGAAGAGCATAGTTTCTAAGTCATGAAAGTCTTGCACTCCATTGCCGAACTCCGGGCCTTCCGCCAGCATGCCGGTCGGGTCGTATTCGTTCCCACCATGGGCAATCTCCATGAAGGCCACCTGTCATTGATCCGTCTGGCCAAGCAGCATGGTGATTCGGTCATCGTCAGCATCTTTGTCAACCGCTTGCAGTTTGGAGTGGGTGAAGATTTTGAGCGGTATCCACGTACCCTGGCACAGGACTGTGCCAAACTGGAGTCGGTTGGCACCGCAGCCGTGTTCGCACCGGCGGAGGATGCGCTCTACCCGAATCCACAACAGTATTGCATTGAGCCACCCGGCATCGCCAATGAGCTATGCGGCAAGTTCCGGCCAGGACATTTCCGTGGCGTGACAACGGTGGTTTCCAAGCTGTTCAATATCGTCCAGCCTGATGTGGCGATTTTTGGCAAGAAGGACTACCAGCAATACTTTGTACTGCGTGATATGGTGCTGGATCTGAACATGCCGATCGAAATCATCGGCGCGGAAACGGGCCGTGCAGAGGATGGCTTGGCGCTCAGCTCCCGTAATGGCTATCTGTCCGAATCAGATCGGGCGGAGGCCCCACGGATCTATCGTCACTTGTCCCAGCTTCGGGATGCCGTCCAGCAGGGGGCGCGGGACTTCGAGCTGCGTTGTCAGCAGGTGGTGGCAGATTTGGCGCAGCATGGGTGGAAGGTCGACTATGTCGAGGTGCGGGACGCCCACACGCTGGGGGCGCCCAGCGCCACTTCAACCCGCTTGGTTGCGTTGATCGCCGCTAAAATCGGCAATACCCGATTGATCGATAACATCGAAATCCAGCTTTAAATCACCTCAAGGGGCCTGTTGGAATACAGGCCATGTGCCGATGACCTATCTTCCTCCTGAATTTGAAAACAAGATCTGCACGCTGGATACCCTGCCTGATCGTGCAGCAGCATTGCCCAAGCCCTTGGTGTTCACCAATGGCTGTTTCGATATCCTGCACCGAGGGCACGTCACCTACCTGGCCCAAGCCCGCGCATTGGGTGCCGCCATGGTGGTGGGCGTCAATACCGACGCGTCAGTGAAGCGACTTGGAAAAGGCGATGATCGCCCGATCAATTGCACAGCGGATCGGATGGCTGTGTTGGCTGCCCTGAGTTGCATCGATCTGGTGGTGGCGTTTGATGACGACACCCCGTTGCAGCTGATTCTGGCCGCCAGACCCGATATCCTGGTCAAGGGCGGTGACTGGTCGGTAGACAATATCGTCGGTGCCAACGAAGTCAAAGGATGGGGAGGGGCAGTGCATTCCATCCCTTTCCTGTTTGAGCGCTCGACCACGTCCACTTTGAACAAGATCCGGCAGACACAGCGGTAAACCAGTTTGGCGTAAGCGCCATAGAAAAGCCTGCGGATGCAGGCTTTTTCTTTTCCCATCCCAGCATGCTTCAAAAAAAGGCCACCGAGTCGGTGGCCAGAAAAGAAGAGTGAGAGTACGGCTGATGATGGCTTACTTGAACTTGTAGTTCACCGAGCCATAGACATAGCGACCACGACCATCATGGGCGGCGCGTGCGAAGCCATAGTTCGCGTCGTTGCCGAATGTGATGAACGGCGGCTTACGATCGAACATGTTCTTCATGCCCAAGGTGAACTTGGTGTTTTTCAAGCCGCTGTATGTGCCTTGCAGATCAAACGTGCTGAAAGAGGCAATTTGGCGGGTGTCATTGTCGACGCGCTCGCCATTATTTTCATCTAGGAAGCGGCCTGTATAGTTCCAAGCGATGGTGCTACCCCAGGTGCCAGCATCCAGTGACACACTCATATTGTTGTGCCATTTCGGATCAGCATACAGCCCCACAGTCTGTTGCATGTGATCTTCAGGACGTTTGGCACTTTCATGTTTGTGCTTATAGGTCGCTGAATCTGTGATGGTCAACGCGCCAATGCCATCCAGCTTGAAGCGATAGCGCAGATCGATGTCCACACCTTTCAACAATGAGCTGGCAATATTCATGAATGGGCGTTTGACATGGTCGATTTCGCCTGGGTCTCCAGCACCGGCACCTGGCTGGCGCACGATCAGGTCGCTGTATTGGCTGGCGTGATCCAGGATGTACTGCTCATCCAGGGTATCGACAACGTTCTTTTGGCTGATCTTCCAGAAATCCATGCCAAACGACAGCGATTGGATAGGCTCAACCATGAAGCCCAACGAGTAATTGCGTGAGGTTTCCGGCTTCAGGTGCGGGTTGCCTGAAGTTCTGGCCTCGATCGATACCTTGCTGCAAGCCTTGATGGCGTCACAGCGAGGGGTGTCCGTCACGCGCTGGAAACCGGTCTGCGAGCCCAAGTACAACTGGCTCATGGATGGCGCACGGAATGCTTCACTGACTGAGCCACGGAACATCAATGACTTCATCGGCTGGAAGCGGAACGCATATTTGGGAGAGGTCTTTGAGCCAGAGTCGCTATAGCTGTCGCGACGCACGGCAAGTTGCAGCTCCAGCATGGAGTGCACGGGCAGGTTCGCCTCCAGATAAGCGGATCTGGTCGTCCGTTCCCCATCCGACCTTGCGCCGCCAGTGCCTTCGATCTTGCTGGCAGCCGATGCCGCGTCGCGCTGGTTGTAGACGGTTTCGCGGCGATATTCCGCGCCACCCGCCAAGCCCAGACCACCACCTGGCAGTTTGACGACATCTGAGCTGCTGAGTTTGAGATCTGCAAACTTGATGTCCGATTTACCGGTTTCAGAGGTGGATGCCTTGACTGTATCCCAGGTCGCGGGGTCGTTGGCGCCAAATGGATTCAAGCGGCCATCCTTCAGGGCATTGGCCAGCAGATCTTTGTGAAGGTAGTTCTTACCATTGCGCTCGGAAACCGACTTGGTGATCCCGACCGCTGTGTCGAAGTCAACATTGAACAGGGTGCCCTTCAAACCTGTCAGCAGGCGGCTGGCCTTGGTCGTGGTGGTAGTTTCACGATTGCCTGCCTCAATGGAACGCCAGCGGATGGAGGCCGTCTTTTTGAAAGGGTTGTTGGGGTTATTGGCTGCAATGGAATAGTTCGAACCAGAAATCGGTGTCGGTGCATTGATGGTCAAAGCTTCGCTTTGGCTGTAGCCCATTTCGGTGAACCAACGGACATTGTCGGTCACATCCACATTCAACAGGCCAAATAGGTTCTGACGACTGGTTGGCGGGGTGTTGTCCAATGCTGTCATGAAATCGTAAGCGCAATTACGATCTGCACCCGATGGCTGCACATTGCCTGCCGGGCAGCCCGGCATCGGCTTCCAGCCGGTCTGGTCATTGAAGTTATATGAGCCAGGCGCACCAGTTGGGCTGCGCAGGTCATCGCCACCCAGCTCGCGCTTATCAGCGCTGGCGGAGAAGGAACGATCACGGCTGGCAATGCGTTCGATCTTTTGTACATCCACTGAGAACAGGAAGTTGTACTTGTCAGCTTCCAGATCACCAACACCGGCAGTCAGATTGTAGTTCTGCTGCTGGCCATCACCCTTGGTGGTCTGACCATAGTTCACCTTGCTTTCCAAGCCTTGGTAGGACTTACGGGTGATGATGTTGACCACCCCGGCAATGGCATCCGAGCCATAAATGGCGGATGCGCCGTCTTTCAGGACTTGCACCTGCTCTACCGCAGACATCGGCAATGAATTGATGTCGACGAAATTCACCGTGCCGCCCAGTGCCAGACCATAGCTGGCGATACGGCGACCATTCAGCAGAACCAATGTGTTCTGCTCACCCAGGCCGCGCAGGCTGATACCCGCTGCCCCTGGTGCAAAGCCACCCGTGCCAGCAGTTTCATTTTGGCTGGAAACGTTGGATGACAGGGTTTGAACCAATTCGGAAATGCTCTGTGCACCGGTGCGGTCAATGTCTGCACGCTTGAATACGGTGACCGAGGTAGGGCCTTCCTTGCTGATGCGCTTGATGTTCGAGCCAACGACTTCGATGCGTTCGGCCTTCTTAGGCGCTTCTTTTGCGGCTTCTTCCGCGAACACCATCGGCACTGCAAATGCACTTGCTGCACCGATCAGGCCGATTTGATATGCCAATTGTTTGAGGCGCATTGCGCTCATCTCCCTTACTTTGTTGATTTCCTGTGCGGTGGACGGTATTGCCTGGCCGAGCGAGGCGAGTGCCAAGTCCGCATATGGATTGCTCTTTCGCATGGATTTATATGCGGTTTGAGCGGGGGGGCAAGTGTAAAGGAAATCGAGCGGTGGAAACGTGATGCCTGATAAATTGCAAAATTATGTAAAGAATGTTTTGTTTGTGTGAAATTTTTATGTTGTTATGTAATGTTTTGAGGTGGAAAATTGCGCAAAAGGTTCACTTGGCATGATTTAAGCGGTGCTTTTGCAGCACTTCCAGAAAGTCCGTGCCATATTTCTCCAGCTTGACATCACCGACCCCGGTGATGCCATGTAGGCCCTCCAGGCTGTTCGGGCGTTTTTCCAACATCTGCTTCAGTGTGGCATCACCGAAGATCATGTATGCCGGTACATTCTGTTCCTCTGCCAGCTGCTTCCGACACTGTCGCAACGCAGCCCACAGTTCCCGTTGTTCATCCGTATCCAGGGTGACGGTCGAGGCTTTGGTGCCCCCCCATTGTCGGGCTTCGCTGACTTTGCGCAATTGCAGGTGTTGCTCCCCACGCAGGATGCCACGGCAGGCGTCGAGGAGGTACAGTCCGCCATGCTCACTGACCCCGATCATGGCCATGGCGACCAGCTGGCGTAGCAAGGAGCGCCACTGGGCCTCGCTGATGTCTTTGCCGATGCCAAAGGTGGAAAGGTGCTGGTGGCCACATTCACGCATCTTGGCGGTGTCCTTGCCGCGTAGGATGTCGATGATGTGGCCCGCACCATAGCGTTGCCCGCTGCGATAGATGGTGGAGAGCGCTTTCTGGACTGCGGTGGTGGCGTCCCAGGTCTGTGGCGGGTTGGTGCAGAGATCGCAGTTGCCGCAAGGGGTGGCGTCTTCATTGAAGTAATGCAACAGCACTTGGCGACGGCAGCTGGGTGCCTCGCAATAGCCCAGCATGGCGTCCAGCTTCTGTCGTTCGATTCGCTTGATTTCGTCGGGCGTGCCTGATTGCTCGATCATGTCACGCAGTAGCACCATGTCTTGCAGGCCATAGGTCATCCAGGCGCTGGCCGGCAGGCCGTCCCGCCCGGCCCGCCCGGTTTCCTGATAATAGCCTTCCAGGCTTTTGGGCAGATCCAGGTGGGCCACGAAGCGGACATCCGGTTTGTCGATGCCCATGCCAAAAGCAACGGTTGCGACGATGATCGTACTGTCCTCTCGCAGAAATCGGGTCTGATTGGCCTGCCGGGTGCTGGTATCCAGGCCAGCATGGTAGGGCAGGGCGCGCAGGCCTTGTTCTTGCAGCCAGGCGGCGGTCTCTTCTACCTTTTTGCGTGACAGGCAGTAGACGATGCCAGCATCGCCTGGGTGCACATTGCGGAGGAAGTACAGGAGTTGCTTGCGGGGGTTGTCCTTTTCGACCACGGTATAGTGGATGTTGGGGCGATCGAAGCTGGATAGGAAAACCCGGGCAGATTGCAAAGCCAACCGATCGACGATTTCCTGTCGGGTGAGTTGATCCGCAGTGGCGGTGAGGGCGATGCGGGGGATGTCAGGGAAGTTCTCATGCAGAACTGAGAGCTGGATATACTCCGGGCGGAAATCATGGCCCCACTGCGATACGCAATGGGCTTCGTCGATGGCGAACAATGCGATGTTGCTTCGATGCAACAAGCTTTGGAAGCGTGGTGTCAGCAGGCGCTCCGGCGCGACATACAGCAGCTCCAATTCACCTGCCAGCAGGGCTTGTTCGATATCGTTGGCCTCGTGAAGCGCCAAGGTTGAATTCAGGAATGCTGCGCGAACCCCCAGCTGAACCAGTGCATCGACTTGATCCTGCATGAGCGCGATCAAGGGTGAAACGACAATGCCACATCCTTCTCTCAGCAATGCCGGGATCTGATAGCACAGCGACTTGCCGCCGCCGGTGGGCATCAGCACCAGGGCATCTCCCCCTGTGGCAACATGCTCGACGATTTCTGCTTGTTGCCCTCGAAAGGCGCTGTAACCAAAGGTGTGTTGAAGTACGCTGAGAGCTGTGGACATGAAAGGATGGAAAGGCGAAGTCAGGGCGGGATTATACCCTGACATGCCAACACAGCTGACTGTGGCTGAGGCTCAGTCCTCCAGCACATGCCCCAGA
Organism: Chitinivorax tropicus; assembly: GCF_014202905.1. Lineage (NCBI taxonomy): Bacteria > Pseudomonadati > Pseudomonadota > Betaproteobacteria > Chitinivorax > Chitinivorax tropicus. The sequence goes on from NZ_JACHHY010000007.1 coordinate 56,928, forward strand.
TAGGCCCGGTCTTGTTTGCCGAACACCGCCCAGGCACGGTCATACAGGCCATTGAACGGCAGAATGCTGACATCGCCCACTGTGCGTTGCTGGCGGGTGATCAAGGCCTGCAGCTTGGTTTTGACCGGGGGGGTGATGGCTGGGTTGTCCAGTGGGGTGGCTTGCTTCTGTAGGCGTTGTGCATCCACGTTTTGAAATGGCATATACCAGTGTGCGTAGACAAACAGCGAGCGGCCACTGCCCAGTGCTTCACCCAGCATCTGCTGCAGCTCTTGAGTTGATTGGGGTGGCCTGATGGCCACGATTGGTAGGCCCAGTGCCTTGTCAGCTTTGTCCAGCAGGGCATGGACATCGGCCTCGGTGGTCTGGTCATACACCAGTTGATGATGGCGTACTGAGTTCAGGCTGCCATCAGAGTAGACAAGCAGCGTGGGGCGCTGCTGGTGGATGGCGTGAATGCCCCAGGCCAAGGCGCCGAGCTGGAGTGCGGCGATCATGGCCAGGTCGAATTTCAGACCTTTCTTACCCGGCACAAACAAGATCAGGGTCAGTAGCGGCCCCAAGATCAGATCGACTGGTGTTGCAATGCGCAGCCCTTGCCAGCCGCCATCGATCCAGAAGAAAGGGCCTGGGTACCAGTAGTAGATGCAAATACCGACCACAATACAGAAAATGACCAGGCTCATTGCAAAATGTATCAATGCAGCGCGTATGCGTGTCATGGCTTGCATCATGTCTTCCTTGTTACCTTGTTACCTTGTTTCAGCAGTGATACGTCATATTCTATAAAAATTGGCGCGTGATTGCCTGTTGTCGGATCGGTCATCAAAGTTTCATTGGATATTCATGTCGTTGTAGCCGTGGTGGCGCACATTGAAGTACATGGATACGCGATTACTTGTGATGAACGATCTGCCCGTATTGCGTAGGCAATTACGCTTGGCCATCGTCACCGAAACCTACCCGCCTGAAGTCAACGGCGTGGCCATGACCATTGGGCGGATGGTGTCGGAGCTGCAGGTCAGAGGGCATCAGATCCAGTTGGTGCGCCCACAACAGCATGCTGAAGATGCCCCGCGAGAAGGCGAGCAATATCAGGAGCTGTTGCGCAAGGGACTGCCGATACCTCGATATCAGGGGTTGAAGTTCGGCCTGCCAGCCAAGCAGGCGCTCACGACAGCCTGGCGGCGTAAACGGCCAGACTTGGTACATGTGGTCACGGAAGGCCCGCTCGGCTGGTCCGCCATCTCTGCGGCCATCAAGCTGAAACTGCCGGTCACTTCTGACTTCCACACCAACTTCCACTCCTACAGCCGCCATTATGGCCTGGGTTGGCTCAACAAGCCTATCCATGCTTATTTGCGCAAGCTGCACAATCGCTCTTTGCTGACATTTGTGCCCACCAATGAAATGGTGCAAGCGCTCGATGCAGCTGGCTACCGCCATCTGGCAGTGGTTGCCAGGGGGGTCGATACCCAGTTGTTCAGCCCTACCAAGCGTAGCGAGGCGTTGCGTCAGCAATGGGGGGTGAAGCCTGACGAGCTGGTGGTGTGCCATATTGGGCGCTTGGCGCCGGAGAAAAACCTGATGGTGGCGGCCCGGGCATTCGAGGCCATGCTGAGCACCGGCAGACGCTGCCGGATGCTGTGGGTGGGCGATGGCCCAGAGCGCAACGCCATGCAGGCACGTTTCCCTGACCACCTGTTCGCCGGCATGCGGCAAGGTGAAGACCTCGCCGCCCACTATGCCAGTGCGGATGTATTTCTGTTCCCCAGTCTGACCGAAACCTATGGCAACGTCACCGCCGAAGCGTTGGCCTCTGGCTTGGCTGTCGTGGCTTATGACTACGCTGCAGCCCGCGAACACATCCGCTCCCGACAGAGTGGCATGCTGGCAGCATTCAACGACGAGGCCGCCTTCATCGATGTCGCCTGTGAGCTGGCCAAGCACAGCCAATTGTTGAGCGACGTTCGGCAGCAGGCCGCCCTGTCAGTGGCGCATTTGAGCTGGGGGCAGGTTACGGCGGATTTCGAAACACATCTGATCAACGTCATTCAACAATGGGAGGCGCGTCATGAGCAGGTTTGATCACTCACTGGTCAGAATCGCAGATTGGGATCGTCGCCTGACCGAGCGGGCCAATCGGGCCAGCGCCTATCGCGGAGTACGCTGCTGTTTTTCGGTGATCAGCCGCCTGGGCGATGGCGTGTTCTGGTATAGCCTGATGGCCTTGCTGGTGTTGACAGAGGGTGCAGCGGCACTCAGGCCGGTATTGCACATGATCGTGGTGGGGCTGGCCTGCACCGCGCTCTATAAATGGCTCAAGGCATTGACCTCGCGGCCACGCCCGTATTGCCACAACGAACGGATCATGTTGTTCGTCGCCCCGCTGGATCAATACAGCTTCCCCTCTGGCCACACCCTGCATGCCGTCAGCTTTACCTTGTTGGCGGTGTATTACTACCCAGTGCTGGCCTGGGCGCTCATCCCTTTTGCGTGCTTGGTCGCCTTGTCCCGCTTGGTGCTTGGCTTGCACTACCCAAGTGATGTGTTGGCGGGCATGCTGATCGGTGCCTCGGTCGCCAGTCTGTCGATCAGCCTGCTGGGCTGACCTGACCTGACCTTGCCGGGTATATTGACTGGGCTCGGCGGTATTGCCTAAGTCATTGAATGGCATTGAATCAACCTGATGCACAGGCTATGCTGGAAATCTGATGATCAGGTATGAATTAACATGCGAATATATTCAATTATTATTCTGGCCGTATTGCTCAGCGCCTGTGGTAAACGGGATGAGCCCCCCGTGGCAATCTATCAGCATGAGCGTGAGCAGCTTGATAAAGCCAAGGCAATCGAGCAGACCTTTCAGAAAGCCGATCAGGATCAACGCAAGGCGATCGACGAAGCCAGTGGTGCCGAAAAACCATGAGCTGACCCGCCCCGGCCATCCATCATGGTATGGCCGAGGGGGCGGTCTGACCGGGGCTCGGTCATGTGATCATTCTGCAAACTGGCACCCGGCGCCTGGATGTGTCCGTCGTGGGTGTGGCCAACCTGAGCACAATGTCAGTGGCTGGTACCCGCTGAGCGGGTGATTTTGTTGTAGACGTTGTATTTGCCGACGGGTTTGCTCATGGGAATGCGTTTGATTTCCTTCCAGGTGGCCGCGTCAAACACGATCAACGCGCCATCTTGTTCCCACAGGCTGGCCAAAGCGTATTTGCCATCACGAGTGAATTCGATGTGGGCCAGGGTCTTGCCGGGCTCGGGGCGGACTGTCTTGACCACTTCCAGCGTGGCTTTGTCGATGATCTGCAGGGTGTCCTTGCCGGTGGGGCTCATCATGCTGTCCACCCAGACATAAGGCGTGTTCTCGTGGCTGCGCATGAAAAAACCCGGCCCCAGTGTGGGGATCTGCTTGATGGTCTGCCAGGTGCGCATGTCGATGACCGTGACTTGTCCATCTTTCAGATTGGGGGTGGCCAGGATGGGCTGGCCGTCTCTCAGCCAAGTGATGCCTGAGCCCAGATGCGGCATGCCAGCCAAATCCAGATCAGCGATCTTGCGGCGGATGTTGAGGTTGATGACTTGCCCCTTGCCATTTCGTGAGGCACCGATCAGGTGGGTGTAGGGCGGGTCGAAGAAGAAATCGTCGAGAATGTCATCCAGTGGGATGGTGATGGGGGTGAATTGACCGGGTTGAAAGACCGCCTCACCCAGTTGATGGTCATGCACCTGTCCCTTTGCCACGGGTGGCGCATCATCGGCATAGGGAATCTCCCAGGCCTCGGGTACATCTTTCAGCGCCACGATGAAGCTCTTGCGGGGGGCTGCATCATACACAGCCGAGACACGCGATATTTTTCCTTCCGCGCTCTGCGCGTCATACACCCGTAACAGGTTCAAATCCTGATCGAACAGCACGACCGATTGCGGCAGGTAATTGCCCGCCAGCACATAGCGGCCATCCGACGAGACGGCGATATTGCGGGTGTTGAGCCCCGCGCGGATTTCCGCAACGGTTTTGAGGTTCCAGATATCGAATTTGCTGATCCAGCCATCGCGCGAGGCAAAATAGACATAGCGGCCATCGGGGCTGAATTTGGGCCCGCCGTGCAAGGCGTAGCGTGTGGCAAAGCGATGGATAGGGGTGAGCTTGTCACCATCCAGAATGGTGGCGTGATGGTCGCCGCCTTCCACCACGACGAACAGGTTATGTGGGTCTGCCTTGAATACCGGCTTGTTCTTGAGCTGATCGGGGGCAGTGGTCTGCTGGCGTGACTGGCGAATCTGCTCGGCTGTCCAACCCGGCGTGTCGGCGGGCGGGGTATACAGATGATCGACCAGAGCCTGCAGCGCAGCGGGCTCCAGTGTGGTTCCAAAGCCGGGCATCTGGGTGGCGGGGCGACCATCGCGGATCGTCTTCAGTGCATCACTCCGCTTCAGGCGCTCCAGGCTTTGTGGCAACAGTGCTGGCCCCATGCCACCGGTGCGCTGCGCGCCGTGGCAGCTCAAGCAGTGTTGCTGATACAGCTCTGCCGCGTTGGGCATGGGCTCGGCCAAGACATGGCCAGTCATCAGGCCCGCCAACAGCGCGGCCCAGCGGATAAGGGTAGGATTCAGCATGTGGATACCCGTTTGATCGGAATATAGGGCGTGGTGGTGATGCGTTGGCTGGCGGCGGTGATGCCCAGCTCTTCATCCAACATGTAGCAGGCGGGATCTTCCTGCCAGGCGTCACCAGTGATCTGCCAAGCACGCACACGGGTGTTGCCACCACAGATATCGACATATCGACACTGCTGGCAACGGCCTTTCAATGGCCTGGGGTGTTGCTTGAGGCCTGCCATCAATGGGTCGCGGGTGTCCTGCCAGATGTCACCGAATCCACGATCCCGCACGTTGCCAAGCGGGTAGTCCCACCACATGGTGTCTGGGTGGACCACGCCCAGGTTGTCGATATTGGCGACATTGACCCCCGACGCGTTGCCACCCCATCTGGCCAGCTGATAGCGCATGGCTGCTTCATAGGCGGGGAAGCGCTCTCTTACCCACTGCAGCAGATACACGCCATCGGCATCGTTGTTGCCGGTGACAAATTCACGATGGCGACCCTGGCGGGCATCTTGCCAACAGGCTTCGAACAGCTGATCCATCGCCCAGCGGGTGGTGCGGTGCATCACATCATCGGCACGATGCTTGTTGCCGCGTCCGGCGTAATTCAGGTGCGAGAAGTAGAATTTGTCGATCTGCTCCTGATTCATCAAATCCAGTAAGAGCGGCAACTCCGCCGCGTTGTCCTGAGTCATGGTGAAGCGGATGCCGACCCGGATCTGCCGGGATTTGCAAAGCCGGATGCCCGCCAAAGAGGCATCGAATGCCCCGGCTTTGCGCCGGAAGCGGTCATGGGTGTCGCCCAGGCCATCCAGGCTGATACCGACATAGTCAAAACCCGTTGTGGCGATGTCATCGATGTTCTGATCGTTGATCAATGTGCCATTGGTGGATAGCCCGACATAAAAGCCCATAGCCTTGGCGCGGCGGGCAATCGGAAAGATGTCCGGATGAAGCAGCGGCTCGCCGCCCGATAGGATCAGCACCGGTACGCGGGCGGCTTTAAGGTCGTCCATCACCCGGTAGATCTCGTCGGTGCCAAGCTCGCCCTTGAAATGGGTGTCCGCCGAGATGGAATAGCAATGCTTACAGGTCAGATTGCAGCGGCGGATCAGATTCCAGATCACCACCGGCCCAGGCAAGGTCTGGCGCTTGGGTGGGGTAGTGGGCACCGCTGCGGGCTCGTCTGTTTGTTGAAGCTGGTGCAAGGCTTGCATGAACTGACTGATGCGGAACATGGCATTACTCCGGAAGGCGTAGGCCGGTTTTTTTGAGGATACGGGTGCTGTAGAGGGTATCGCTGCCTCGGCAGGCATCGCCCAGCACTGTGCGGATCACCGCAATCTGTTGGGTGGTTTCCTCACGGGTTTTACCGTGCACCATGGCAAATAGGTTGTAGGGCCAAGCCGGCAGGTGGCGTGGTCGTTGATAACAGTGGCTGACAAATGACAAGGCACCGATCTGTTGCCCAAGGACGTCGATCTGGCTGTCATCCACGTCCCACACGGTCATGCCATTGTGCCGATAGCCCAACCGATAGTGATTGGGCACGGCAGCAATACGGCGGATCAGGCCATGCTGCTGCATGGCCATCATGCGATCGATCACCTGCTGCTCGGTCAGGCCCAACTGCAGCGCCAGCGCGGCAAAAGGCTGTGAAACCAGTGGCAGGCCGGATTGCGTCAGCTGCACCAAGCGGTAATCGATCTCATCCATCACTTACTCTTTTCAAACCGCTGGGTGACATTGTCGAGCACTTCCAGAATCCGCTCGCTGGTGCTGACGACGTTTTGGGCGTTGCCGGCGTTGTGAGGCTGGGTCAGGGCCATATCCAGAAAGACCCATTGCTGGCTGGCCAGATCCAATTGTTGTTTGAGCGTGTTGCTCAGGTTTGGAGTGGCCGATAGCTGGGTCAGGTTTCGGTTGAACTCACCGCGCGCCTCTTGGATCACCTTGTCGCCATCAGCTTGGGTCACCCCCCAGAACTTCGCCAGATATTGTCTGGACAGCATCTGTGACAACATCCGTTGGCGGCCTGCCAGGTTGACGAATTTGCCACTGGGTTGGCCATAGGCGTCCTGCAGCGCCAGTGTGACCTCATTGGCTGTTGCCAACAGGCTGTCAGACTGGCTTTGCAGCTTTCTGGCCGTCACTTGGGTCACCGGGCCGCTGACCAGCTCGCGGAAGGCTTTCCACTGTTGTTCCTCTTTCTCGATGGCCGCGTCCACATTGGCTGGCAGGTCCGCTTGCTTCAAATCCGCCAATTGCTGCTCAAACGTCTTCATCGATTCATTCAGTACCTGCCGCCCTTGTTCCGGCAACACATTGGCCCCAAGCTGCAGATAGGCCTTGACGATGCGCTGCGACAACATGCGCTGGCGTCCGGCCTTATTGATCAGATCGGGGTAGGGGATTTCAGCGGCATAGGCGCTGGCCGAAACCAAAGCTGCCAATGCAAATATGAAAAAACGATGGGTAGTGCGTGCTTGTATCTTCATGGTTATGTTCCTCGCCCCGTCCAGGAAGCTGCTTGCAAAACGGCTGGGCGATCGCGATTCGGGGGCAGTGCTCGGAATCCTCATGTATTGCGCATCCACTTCGGTGCCTGAGCGCTGTCTTTCCCCAACTGACGGTCGCTCGCACATTCTGCAAACCGCTGCTATGCGGGGAGATAAAGGTTGACGAAGAACTCTTTCTCCTTGGGCATGGCCAGAACAGCAAGGCCGGTGGCGGTTTCAATCCGCTCTAGTGTTGTCTGGATGGCTTGTGGATCAGGGCAGGCGACCACAAACCACATATTCAGTTGATGTTGACGTTGGTAGTTATGCGCCACTTCGGGAAAGGCATTCACCAGACGGGCAACATCTTCGAACTGCTCCTCGGGTACTGACATGGCGGCCAAGCAAAAGCGGCCACCCATTTTCTCGATCTGGAACAGCGGCCCGAACCGGGTCAGCATGCCGGCATCCATGAGCGACACCAAGCGTTGCAACAAGGTGGCCTCGTCGATGCCCAGCTGCTCGGCTACCTGTCGATAGGGGCGGGGACAGATCGGCAGGCCGTGTTGCAGGGTGTTGATGATGGCCCGATCCAGTGTATCCAATACTGGCGTGTCATCCATAGTTGGCCCCGCATTGTTTGTAGCGTTGCGTGCTGAACAGTACCGCCTGTCGGTACGCGCCCAGCTGGAGCTGCCGGGTCAACAGCGCGATATTGGCCTCGACTGCTTGACGGTGCTTGCCGTGAATCATGCAGAACAAGTTATAAGACCAGTCCGGTAGCGATCGTTGCCGACGATAGCATAAGGTGATGCCAGCCTGGCCAGCCAGCTTGTGGCCAATCGCATCGACCTGCTCGTCCGGCACATCCCACACGACCATGGCATTGGCAGTGTAGCCCAGCTCGCGGTGCCGCAGAATCAAGCCCAGACGCCGAATGGCGCCCATATCACACCAACTGTTCAGTTGTTGCATCACCCAGGCCTCGGTCTGTTCGATACGATCGGCCAGCTCGGCAAATGGGCGACTGACCGGGGGCAGACCCTGTGCCAGCTGCTTCAGCAAGGTGCGTTGTTGGGGGGTTGGCTGTAGTCGCTGCGCGGGGACGTGTCTACGCGGGCAGCTGCCATCACGCAGGTCGAAACCGAGGTCGATGTGATAGTCGCTGACCAGGGGTAACGAGATGAGTGGTAAGCCGATGGTCTGCCGGATGCTGGCCAGTACCGCTTCGCGTTGCTGTTCGGTTGAGGTGGTGATCACAAACCACAGATTGAATGCGTGCTCACGAGCGTAGTTGTGGTTGACCTCGGCATAGGCCGATATCTTCTGCGCGATCTCTGGCAGATCTTCCGGTGGCACGGCCAATGCCGCAAGGGTGGAAAAGCCGACAGTGTTGGGCTGGAACACCGCGCCGACACGGCTGACAACCCGTTGATCGAGCCAGCCATGCAAGGTATCCAACACGTCCGATTCCTGCACACCCAGCTCGTTGGCGATCACCAGGAATGGCTTGGGAACGACTGGCAGGCCTCGTTGATAGCTGTTCAACAATTGGTAGCGCCAATCCTGCTCGGTGGTTGCCTGCTGGTGTAATTGGGTCGCAGCCTGCTCCGGTTGTGGCAAGTGGGCTACATGGTCGGTTGGCGGATGATGGCCTGCAAGCAGGTGTGAAAGTCTGTCGGGATTTCCCATGATTTACATCCCAATGCGGTGAGCCCGCCAAGTGAAGAAGATGCCGGAGGGACTACGTGCTGGCAGTGATGCACGTTGTTCGAAAGTGTCGGTGCGGTACACCACCACTTCATTGCTGTCCCGGGCCGACAGCCAGACTTCGTCCCCACGGGCGGTGAATTCCATATGTAAGATGGCCTTGCCAGGGGTGAGTGTGGTGATGACTTGCAGGCTGTCGGTGTCGATGACCTGCACTTTGTCGTTATCGGGGAAGGCAAAATTGACCCAGACCCGCCGATGGGTCGGCTCGACCATCACAAACACCGGCTGCCCCAGTACAGGCACCTTGGCTGTCGGTTGCCAGCTCTGCCGGTCAGCCACCAGCACGGCGTGTTGCCCGATGGCGGGCAGGAAGGCATGACGCGAGGTCAGCGCCCAGCCGCGCAGATGCGGCATCTTATAAACTGGCAATTTCTCCTGCCCTCGTCCATAGTTAGGCAGGATACGCTGCGCGCCGCGCTCTGGGTGCCAGGTATCAAGCATGGCCAAGCCATCCTCACCAAACAGGCCCGCCAGATAGTGGCGCCCATCTGGGCTCACCAGCCCATCATAGGGCTGCATGCCGGCGGCAAAGCGCTGTACGCTGGGCTTTCGGGGCTGGCTCAAATCCGCCAGCCAGATTTCGCCGCCTTCAAACAGCGCATAGGCAAAGCGGTTGCCCGGCAGATCCGCCAAGCCAACCACCTTGGAAGGCCGGCCCGCCGAGGTGATGGCGGGGATGTCGGCCAGTGGGGCCAGGGTGTCGGCATCGAATACCCGGATGCCGCCCGGCTCGTAATTCTGTGCAACCAATAACCGGCCATCTTGCGAGATGGCGCCGCCAATGCTGTTGCCTGCTTGCAGAATGCGCCTGTCGATTCGTTGTGCCAACAGATCCAGCTTGGTCAGCCCGCCATCGCGGCCAAAAATATAGGCGTAACGAGCATCACGCGAGAACACAACAGACGCGTGCGACAGATCACCCATCCCTTGGATGGTGGCCAGGCTACGACGGCTCTGTTGCTCGATGATCTGCACCGCACCATCAGCCCGTTCGATGACCACGCCCAGGTCGCCGGTGCCACGCAGCACGGGGGTGCTGCAGGCACCCAGCAGCCATAAACAGCCAATCAAAGCTAGACGGCACTTAGCGGGGAGGGGCAGGCGCATGGGACTCTTCACTGCGTAGCGTATCGATCAGCCACGCGACTTCTGACTCTGTCAGAAAGCGCTGCCAGGGCGGCATGGCGGTGCCAGGGCGACCGTACAGGATGGTAGCGATCAGGCTGTCGCTTGGTTTGTCACGCAAAGCAGCAGCGGTCAAAGGTGGACCGAGTCCACCTTGTCGTGTCATGCCATGGCATGCGCCACAGTCCTGTTTCAGCAGATGCAGCAAAGCCGCCTGCCGCGCAGGCTCGGGCGGCGCGGCAGCAGCCAATTGGCACAACAGCAGAAACAACAGAGGCAGCATACGCATGGCAGAGGATTACTGAGTCAGGATGAACTGCACCATGGTCTTGAAATCAGCGTCGCTGCCCTTGCCTTTGTTAGGCGGCATCGGGACTGGGCCCCACACACCGGAGCCACCATCGGCCACTTTCTTGACGAGCTGTGCTTCGGCCCCGGCATTGCCTTTATATTTCTTGGCAATCTCCTGGAACGAAGGACCCACCAGTTTCTTGTCCTTGGCGTGGCAGGCCACACAGCCAGATTTGGCCAGCAGGTCTTGTGCTTTGGCCGCATCGACAGAGGCGCTGGCCGGGTTGGCCAGCCACAGACAGGCCACACCGGCCAGTGCTAATAATGTACGCATCAACATGATCGACTCCTTCTCATCTGACAGGGCGGCGTGTCGCCGCCCATTTGTGAAAATCAATAAATATCGTGCTGGGTGTTGTAAACGTTGAACTTACCTGTTGGTGTGATCAGTTTCGGATCTGCGATCACCTTCTTGCAGGTACGGGTCTTGTCGTCTACCACCACGATTGCAGAGCGTTTGTCCTTGGCGCTCCACACCGAGAACCACACCTCATCGCCAGCCTTGTTGTATTCCGGCTGGACGACCCGTTTGGCCCCTTCACCCAGATCTTTGGCGCAACCTGCGATATCGATGATCTGCGCAGGTTTGTTCAAATTGTTGATGTCATAGACAGCAACTGATTGGCTGATCTTCGCATCGGGGTTGAATGGCGTATCCACCCACAGATTCTTCGATTTCGGGTGGGTCTTGATGAACAACGAACCGCCCCCCTGGCCTTTCAACACTTGCACCACTTTCCAGGCGTTGGCTTTGTGTTTGACCGGGTCGGTGCCAATCAGGCTGATGTCTTCCGAGCCCAGATGCGAGGTGGACCACACCGGGCCGAAGGTGGGGTGATTGAAGTTCGCACCACGCCCTGGGTGCGGAATCTTGCCCACATCGACCAGTGCTGCTCGTTTACCGGTGACTGTGTCCACCACAGCGATCTTGTTTGATTGGTTCGCCGCCACCAGGAAATAGCGCTTGGTGGCATCCCAGCCGCCATCATGCAGATAGCGGGCGGCGTCAATGGTGGTGGTTTTCAGGTTATCCAGATCTGAATAGTCCACCATCAGAATCTTGCCTGTTTCCTTCACGTTCACCACGAACTCTGGCTTATGGTGGTTTGCCACAATCGATGCCACGCGTGGCTCTGGGTGGTATTCCTGGGTATCGACAGTCATGCCTCGGGTGGCCTGGATCTTCAGCGGCTCCAGCGTATCGCCCTTCATGATCACGTACTGTGGCGGCCAGTAAGAGCCTGCAATCGCATAGGTGTCTTCGTAACCCTTGGCTTTAGAGGTATCGACTGAGCGTGCTTCCAGCCCAACGCGGATCTCTGCGACGTTGTCGGGTTTTTCCATCCACAGGTCGATCATATTGATCTTCGCATCCCGCCCGATCACGAACAGATAACGTCCGGATGCCGACAGGCGCGAGATATGCACTGCATAGCCTGTCTTCACGATATTGACGATCTGCTTGCTGTCTCCATCGATCAGCGCAATCTCACCCGTGTCACGCAGCGTGACCGAGAACAGATTGTCGATGTTGAAGTTGTTCATCTTCTTCTTCGGGCGCTTCTCGGCAGGAATCAGCACCTTCCAGGTCTTTTTCATCTCCTCCATCCCGAATTCCGGTGGGGTGGGGGGCTCTTGCTGGATGTAGCGCGCCATCAGATCGACTTCATCATCCGTCAGCTCACCCGACGTACCCCAGTTGGGCATACCGGCTGGCGAGCCATATTTGATGAAGACCTTCAGGTAGTCGGTACCGGCGGCCAGGGTCTTGTCAGTCGTCAGCGGCTTACCCGTGGCGCCTTTGCGCAGCACGCCATGACAGCCAGCGCAACGCTCGAAGTAGATCTGCTTGCCGATCGAAAACTCTTTTTCCGTCATCGGCGGCGCTTTGGGGTTCACGTTCTGGTGCATCGGCTCGTTGGCCAAGGGCGATCCACCCCCCGCCGTATACTGTGTTGCCGGCGTGGAGCTGTGCTCCTGCTTGGCGTTATCGGCAAATGCCTGACCGATGGCCCATGGCAAAGTCGCCATCACCACCAGTTTCGCAATCGTTGAATATCCCTTGCGCTTCATCTTGTTCTCCTTGATCGGAACGGGTAACGCAGACTTGCCCGAGAGATGAACGTCGTGTGCAGAAAATGCAGCCAGACAGGTGCTGGTGGCCAATACGACAATCAGTGGACAAGTTTGATGGATGACAGCATCGCTGTTTGGCGGTTTGTTGGCATTGATGCGTATCAAATGCAGCCAGCTTGATTGAAAATCGAAAGAACTAGCCTGATAGGTCGAAAGAACTATTTACTGGCAGCAGTCCAGATAAAACCCATTTGATATATATGGATGATGGGTTGGATTGATTGAAATGATTAACCGAGAAAAACACTCGGTTTTATCGAATGATTGATAAGCGTCAATGAGTCGAGACCATGATCTTCGCTACAGTGATGGCATCCAGCCAACAAGGGAGCGAACCGATGAGTGGTACCTTCACCAAATCCACCGCGCGAAACATCTTTTATGGTGGCGCGGTGTTCTTCTTTCTGCTGTTTCTGGCGCTGACCTTCGACACAGTCCAGACGCTGCCCAAACATGACAACAGCGCCAATCTGACCGAGCAGGTCGTCCGTGGTAAGCATATATGGGAGACGCGCAATTGTATCGGCTGTCATACCTTGCTGGGCGAGGGGGCGTATTTCGCACCTGAGCTGGGTAATGTGTATGTGCGCCGTGGCCCTGATTTCATCAAGGGTTGGATAAAAGCGCAACCCACCGGGGCGCCAGGGCGTCGGCAGATGCCGCAATTCAACCTCAGTGAAGGTGAGCTGGATGATCTGGTGGCTTTCCTGAAATATGCCTCTGAAATCAATACCGCCAAATGGCCGCCCAATATTGAGGGCTGAGCCGGTAGTTTTTCTGTGAACGCGTGGATCAATATGGAGAAAACCATGCAATATTCATCCCAGGCGGTGGCGAAGCCCTATTTCATCGCTGCCATTGGCCTGTTCATCGGCCAGATCCTGTTTGGGCTGGTCATGGGGCTGCAGTATGTGGTGGGTGACTTTCTGTTTCCGGCCATTCCTTTTAACGTGGCGCGGATGGTGCATACCAATCTGCTGATTGTCTGGCTGTTATTCGGTTTCATGGGTGGTGCCTATTACCTGATTCCTGAGGAGTCCCAGCGCGAGCTGCACAGCCCGCGCCTGGCCATCATCATGTTCTGGATCTTTTTGGTGGCGGGGGCGTTGACGATCTTGGGCTATCTGATGGTGCCCTATGCTTCGCTCGCCAAGATGACGGGTAACGACATCTTGCCGACCATGGGCCGGGAATTCCTGGAGCAGCCGTTACTGACCAAGGTTGGTATCGTGGTGGTGGCGTTGGCGTTTCTCTACAACATCAGCTTGACAGTGTTGGCGGGTCGTAAAACCACTATCTCGCTGGTGCTGTTGCTGGGGTTGTGGGGGCTGGCCATTTTCTTCCTGTTCTCGTTCTATAACCCGTCTAACCTGGTCAAGGACAAGTATTTCTGGTGGTGGGTCGTGCACCTGTGGGTGGAAGGCGTGTGGGAGCTGATTCTGGGTGCATTGCTGGCCTTTGTGCTGGTCAAGGTGACGGGTGTGGATCGGGAGGTGATCGAAAAATGGCTGTATGTGATCATCGCTATGACCCTGATCACCGGCATCATCGGCACAGGCCACCACTACTATTGGATTGGTACACCTGAATACTGGCAATGGTGGGGTAGCATCTTCTCCGCACTGGAGCCGATTCCGTTCTTCATGATGACTGTATTTGCATTCAATATGGTCAATCGCCGTAAGCGTGAGCATCCCAACAAGGCTGCGACCTTATGGGCATTGGGTACAGGTGTGATGTCGTTCCTGGGGGCCGGGGTCTGGGGTTTCCTGCATACGCTGGCACCGGTCAACTATTACACACACGGTACGCAAATCACTGCGGCACATGGTCATATGGCCTTCTACGGGGCGTATGCGATGGTGGTGATGTGTATCATCAGCTATGCCATGCCGGTATTGCGTGGTCGCGAGGCTAACCCAGAGCGTTCGCAAGTGATGGAGATGTGGTCGTTCTGGCTGATGACCATCGCCATGGTGTTCATCACCTTGTTCCTGACTGCGGCGGGTATCCTGCAGGTATGGCTGCAACGCTACTCTGCTACACCGATGCCATTCATGGCTGCGCAGGATCAGGTGGCCATCTTCTATTGGCTGCGTGAGGGCACGGGTGTCGTGTTCATGATCGGGTTGGTGCTGTACGTGATGAGCTTCTTCGTCAAAGACCGCCCTGCCGCAGCTTGATAAGGCAATACGTCGAGGAAAGAACGCAGCGTAAGCTGCGTTTTTTCTTGGCTGGGTGACTGGCCAATTGCGCTCGGCCTGATCAACATCAATGTCCGCCACTGGGTCGTCATGCTTCAATGCAGGCTGGCCACTTTGTTACTGGGTGCGATTTGAACGCGCCATCCGAGCTTTCCTCCATTCGTCCGCAATCCAAAGCCCCTTTACCAGGGGATCTGGCCATGTGGTTCTTCATCTTGGCCGAATTGCTGGTGTTCGGGCTGTTCTTTGTCGCCTATGCTGTGACGCGTGCCAAACACCGTGATCTGTTCGCGACGATGCAAGCGACATTGGACACCACGTCCGGCGCGATCAACACAGCGCTATTGTTGACAGGCAGTTACCTGGTGGTGCGGGCGGTGCAGGCCATCCAGCTTGGCAGGGGGCGGCATTGTGCGCAGTGGCTGGTGGCAGGGTGGGGGTGTGGTGCGGTATTTGTGATGATCAAGCTGGCCGAGTTCGCTGACAAACTGGGGGCCGGGGTCACCTTGTCCAGCAATGTGTTCTACATGTTCTATCTGTCGTTGACGTTCTTTCACTTTCTGCATGTGTTGTTGGGCATGGTGATTCTGGCGGCCTGTGCCTGGAAAGCCTGGCAGGGCGGCTATTCGCAAGCGGATCATGCTGGCGTGGAGACAGGGGCAGCATATTGGCACATGGTCGATCTGGTGTGGGTGGTGTTGTTTCCGCTGGTGTATGTGATGCGATAGTTGCGGCCATGCAAGGAATGTCTGATGCAAATCAATGTGGCAACGGGGTGTTGGGTGGTGTTATTGAGCCTGACAGGGGCGGCATGGTGGGTGGCCGAAGCGCATCTGACCAGCCCGATCATCATGTTGGGCTTGGCTGGTGCCACCTGGGTGAAAGGGTGGCTGATCATCGATCACTTCATGGCATTGCGGCGGGTCAGTTGGCTGTGGCGTGGGCTGGTGTTGGGTTGGTTGAGTAGCGTGTTGTTGCTGATTGCAGTGTTTTATTGATGGCCGATGGGTTGGGGGTACGAATGAATGATCGATATGCACCGGATGGACGGGTAGATGTGATGGAAGATTCGATACCGTTTTATCAGCCGGTTGGCCAGGAGTGCGAGTTGTTCGAGCGTGCTTTTCGCCACCGTTTGCCGTTGTTGATCAAAGGGCCGACCGGCTGCGGCAAGACCCGTTTCGTAGCACATATGGCGGCCAGATTGGGCAGGCCGCTGATCACGGTGGCCTGTCATGATGACCTGACCGCGGCGGATCTGGTAGGGCGGCATCTGATTGGTGAGAGTCAGACCTATTGGGCCGACGGCCCATTGACGCGGGCGGTGAGGCAAGGGGCAATCTGCTATCTGGATGAGATCGTCGAGGCGCGCAAAGACACCACGGTGGTGCTGCATCCGCTGACCGATGATCGGCGGATTCTACCGATAGACCGGACGGGCGAGCAGTTGCATGCGCCAGAGACGTTCATGTTGGTGGTGTCATACAACCCAGGCTATCAAAATTTGCTGAAGAGTCTAAAGCCCTCGACCAGGCAACGTTTTGTCGCGCTGACATTCGATTTTCCGCCCAGCGCCGTCGAAACCCGGATCGTCACGCACGAGAGTGGTGTCGAGCAGGCCATGGCACAACGGCTGGTCGAGGTGGCCCAGCGCCTGCGGCGTCTGGCGGGCATCGATCTGGACGAGGCAATCTCAACCCGCCTGTTGGTGTATGCCGCCAACCTGATCCGCGCTGGATGTGAGCCGGTGATGGCCTGCATTGCCGCCATGGTCGAGCCGCTGACGGATGATGCTGATACCGCTGCAGCGCTCAAGGAGGTGATCCGGGCCGGCTTTGCACCATGAGCCCGGAAGACAAGCAGATCGCCGCTCGCGCAGCCTTGTGGAATCTGCTGAACATCACCTTGTTGCCTGGCTTGGCATTCGCGCTGTTGGTGATGTTGGCCAGGTTGCATTGGCAGCATGGCACGCCATGGGTGCGGGGCCATGTCCGAGGGGCGGTGGCCACCAGTATCTGGTCCGGGGTGCTGTTGGTGGCGGTGTCGGCGTTGCTGGTGTGGGGAATCGGCTGGGATCAGCCAGCCACCTGGGTGGCGTTGATCCTGTATTTCACCTGCTGCCATTCTGCATTGATCCTGTTTTCGCTGTATGCATGGTCGCGGGCGGCAGCGGGTAAAGCCATGCGTTATCCCTGGCCGGGTTTGAAAGGGTAGGTGCTGGGCAGTCTGTCCGGTTGATGTTAGGCTTTCGCCCGACTGGTGCTGTCTTTCAAGCAAATTCCATTCCGCATCGCAGGCTTCCCTCGGCCCACAGCACCGGTGTCGGGCAGAGCAGGGGTGTCGGCGGTTCACAATCATTCGGTGGTGCTTTATGCAAACACAATCCCAAGTTATCGATGTCTTGAATGCCTTGCTGGCTGGTGAGCTGATGGCCCGTGATCAGTATTTCATCCATTCCCGCATGTATGAGGACTGGGGGCTGACCAAGCTGTATGAGCGCATCGGCCACGAGATGGAAGATGAAACCTTGCATGCTGACCGGCTGATCCGCCGCATTCTGTTCCTGGGTGGCTCGCCCGGCATGATCCCTGCCCATCCACTCCGGATCGGCAACACGGTGCTGACCATGCTTGAAAACGACCTGGCGCTGGAGTACGAGGTGATCACCGCTCTGCGCAAGGCCATTGCCGTGGTCGAAACCGCGGGTGACTATGTGACGCGGGAATTGCTGGAACAGATGCTGGATGATACGGAAAACGACCATGCACATTGGTTGGAGCAACAATTGAAGTTGATCAAACTGATGGGCGAGCAAAACTATATTCAGTCTCAACGATAACGGGTTCTGTCTGCATGCTGGTCGTCGGGGCATGCGTGGGCCGAGGCGGGTACCGGGGTGATCCATCGTCGCCACATGCCCCCTTTGCTCAGCTGAGTGGCGTGCCTGATGGCTGGTCTGGCTCCAAAGCCAGATTCGGCGCGGGCCAGGGAGCCATGCCGATAGAACCCAGGCAAGGAGCCCTGCGATGGAAGAAGTCATTGGTGGTTGGTGGGACAAGCTGATCAGCCGTGTTGCCTACCGAGGCCACCCCGAGGCCGCAGTCAGCCTGGCTGACATCGCCAAGTTGGCGCCGGTGTTTTTCCGGGCGCTGGGTGGCGACCCTGGCCTGGCCGTGGCGGCTGGTGACGCCAGCGCCCATGGTGCCCGACGCACTTGGCTGGAGCGGGTCGCGGGAACGGGAGCCCACTATGATTACGCCTGGGTGGATGAGCAGACCTTGTTCCTGCCGCCCAAAATCGACATCTTCCCTGCACCTGCGCTCAATCGAGCCCTTTATCTATGGCTGATCGCCCTTGCTGCGACACAGGTTGATCACACCACTGATACCACCTCTACACCAGCAGATTGGCTGCAACGGAGCGCGCTGGCCTGCCAGCGGGTGCTGGAGCACTGGCCTGGTCTGGCACAGACATATCGGCAGCTGGTGACTGCGCATTTGGCACAGCGCCCCGATCCGGCCAGCCTGCCTGCCGATGAGGGCAGGGCTGAGCGAGCGATCCGTGCGGCGCTGCAGCACCCGGAAGCCGCCCAGGTCTTGCCCGCCACCCGGCGCCCGCCCTGGCCGGTGGCACTGTGGCTGCATCCAGTGCCCCCCGCCCAGCATGGTGGGCGCACGGCAGGCGAGATAGGCGACCCTCCTCCTTCTGCACCTCCCCAGCCCGATTCAGACCGCTTACGCAAGCGGCGTGGTGAGGCGGTGGATATGCCTGAGGCAAAAAACGGCTTGTTGATGTTGTTCCGGGCCGAGAGCCTGTTTTCCTGGGCCGAATTCATCAAGGTCAATCGGCCATTGGACGATGATGAGTCGCAGCAGGCCGCCAAGGCCGCAGATGATCTGGATGTGCTCAGCGTGACTCGGGATGGAGACACCACCGCCAGTCGCGTCCGGTTTGACCTGGATCTCCCCTCGGAACACGCTGACGACTTGATTCTACGTGATGGCATTCTGCTGCCGGAGTGGCACTATCGAAAACAGCGTCTGCAGCCTGACCATTGCCGTTTACAGATGATGTTGGCCCGGGATGCGCAGCCATGTGGCCTACCGGATCATTTGAAATCGACAGCACGGCGGTTGCGTGGGCAGTTGCAAGCGCTGAATGCCCTACGTACCCGCCTGCGTGGGCAGCCGGTGGGGGATGAGCTGGATCTGGATGCCTGCGTGCG
Source organism: Chitinivorax tropicus (assembly GCF_014202905.1). Classification (NCBI taxonomy): domain Bacteria; kingdom Pseudomonadati; phylum Pseudomonadota; class Betaproteobacteria; genus Chitinivorax; species Chitinivorax tropicus. Next base: position 75,854 of record NZ_JACHHY010000007.1, read on the forward strand.
TTTTCTGACCGACCGACGATCCGGTCATCAACCCGAGCCAGCCTTGTTCAGCCAGTTCCGCCACAACCAGCGGGATATGGCCAGCCTGCTGTTGGCCGATCTGTCCATGTCAACCGACAGCTGGGTCAATCAGGATCGGAGAGTGATCGATGTGATCCGTGATGCCTTGTTCCTGTTCAGCGATGCATTGCATGCCATGGGAGATCAGCACGCCTTGTATGGCTTCTCCAGCGTGCGTCGTCACCATGTCCGGTTTCAGGTGGTCAAAGGCTTTGATGAGCCGGTCAATGACCAGATCCGAGGTCGCATCATGGCGCTCAAACCGGGCTTTTACACCCGCATGGGAGCGGCAATCCGCCAGGCCAGCCAGATCCTGGCCGCACAGCCAGCGCACCACCGGTTGTTATTGGTGCTGACAGATGGCAAACCTAATGATCTGGATCAATATGATGGTCGCTACGGCATGGAAGATACACGGCATGCGATTCAGGCTGCGCGGGGTATGGGGTTGACACCATTTTGTGTCACCATCGACAGTGAACACCAGCACTATTTGCCATATCTGTTTGGGCAACATGGCTACCTGGTTGTTTCCGATGCGACTGATTTGCCGAATCGTCTGGTTCATCTGTACAAAAACATTGTTACCGTTCATTAGCATATTATTGCTAGATAACGTTGAAATTATTTGATTTTGTTGGATTCTCTACCAATAATCCAATTGACATAATTAAATCAGGGTGTGCCATGGCCTATAACTCGTGCGTTATCAGACTTGCAAATCCGACCAACCAAGGCTTTCGAGAGGTGCAACTGCTCCCGCCCATATTGGAAGGGTTGTTTGACCATGAAGATGGCTGCATTGTGACGCTGTGCATGGATAAGCTTGAAGATCGCATCAATCATGACCGGGGCAGCCTGTCCAGCTTGATCAGTGACTTGGAAAGCCTGAATCGGGTCTACCGCGACATCGAATCCAATCGGCCATTGGGCATGCCGGTGTTGAATTCACGAAGAAGGAATGTCGAGCGTCAGATGGTGGTTGATCAAGGGCGGCACCAGCTGTATGCGCTACGCAACCTGGGGGCTGATGAGTTGCCGGTCGTGGTGCCTGCTGGCTTGGCTGAACAGTTTGAAGCAGCATTTGGCCCCCACGTCGAAGCCTTTCCCAGGGATTGGCTGGGTGCTGACCCCGCCATCTTGCCCCATCTCACCCGCAGCAAGTAATCAGCCCAGGCAACCCGTGACGATCTGCCACCAAGGTGCGGCCTTGTTGGCAAGGCTTCATGTTGCTCGGTGGCGCGTGCCAACAGAGCCAGAGGTGGCCTCATGCATGAGGCCGGTCTGGGTGTGGTTGACACGTCCTTGTGTGGGATCGACCGTCGTGGGCTGTGGGCTGCGTCCCTGTCTGGCAATACCCGGTTCAGGGTGATCGGCCCGGCCTGCCGGGCCGCCCTTACGCAATCCGTGTTCTAGCCAAAGGCGGGTTCTTGGCGAAATAGCGTCGAATGCCATTACTGATGGCCTTCGCCATCTTGTATTGGTAGTCTTCGTCTTTCAGGCGGCGCTCCTCCTCCGGGTTGGAGATAAAAGCCGTCTCAACCAGAATCGACGGGATATCCGGCGCTTTCAATACCGCAAAGCCAGCCTGTTCCACCGCCTCTTTATGCAATTTGTTGATGCCGCTCAGCTCTGCCAACACGGATTTCCCAACCCGGAGGCTGTCGCTGATGGTGGCGGTCTGGGTCAAGTCGAAAAGGGTGTGCGCCAAATAAGGGTCTTTGACATTCACCAATTTGACGCCGCCAATTAGATCCGCATCGTTCTCCTTCTTGGCCAGCCATTTGGCCGCCGTGCTGGTCGCGCCTTTTTCCGACAGGGCAAAGACAGAGCTGCCCCTTGCCTCGGGCCGTAGGAATGCGTCAGCGTGTACAGATACAAACAGATCCGCGTTCAATTTACGAGCCTTGGCAACGCGCCCAGCCAGGGGAATGAACACGTCTTCGTCACGCGTCAAGACAACTCGGACGTTTTGTTGCTTTTCCAGCGTTTCCTTGAGTTTTTTCGCGATCGACAGCACGATATCCTTTTCGCGAGTGCCGCTGGCGCCAATCGCCCCAGGGTCTTCGCCGCCGTGGCCAGGGTCGATCACGATGGTGATCAGCCGATCGACCGCCAGTTTGCGGCGGTCAACCTCATCGTCTTCCTTCTCTTTGCCGCGTTTGCCAGGCTTTTCAGTCTGTGCCGTCTCGGTGTGCCCATCTTTTTCCGGCAGTGTTGGCTTGTCAGCCTTGTCATCCCGGGCTGCCTTGGTCGGCTCGTCCTTGGGTTTGCTTTCCATGCCGCCCAGCAATGTTTCCGCACTGCCTGGCGAATACAGATCAATCACCAGCCGATGCTGGTATTCGCCAACTGGCTGAATGGTGAACACCTGTGGGCGGACTTCGGTTTTGAGATCCAATACCAGCCGCACCACGCCGGGCTTGAAACGCCCCGCGCGCAGTCGTTGGATAAAGGGGTCATCCGGCCCGACCTTGTCTGCCAGGCTTTCCAGCGCCTTCGAGAGATCGACCCCCTCGATGTCCACCACCAGCCGCTCTGGGTTCTTGATCGAGAGGGTCTTGAAAGTCAAGGCCTCTGTGGATTCAAGTGTGACGCGGGTATAGTCGGTGGCGGGCCAGACGCGCACTGCTGCAATCACCGGCTGGCCTTCAGCCTGGCCAATGCGTGTCAGTGTCAGAAAAAGCGCAGCCGCGCCAGCTTTCAAAAACCGGCGGCGCGACTCAGCGGGAGTCAGTTCGGTGGGGTAAATCGGCTCAGGCATTGGTGACCACGTTCAGTAAGCGCATCGATCCGGATGTGCCGACCCGTATCGGCCAAATCCAGGTAAATAGCCAGATCGGGAGTGGGTAATAGGCCGCTGGCTTTGTCTGGCCATTCCACCAGACAAATCGATTCGGCATTGAAATATTCCCGGAAACCGGCATCTTCCCATTCAAGTGGATCGTTGAATCTATATAAATCAAAGTGATACAAGTATAAGCTAGAAGTTACATAAGGTTCAACCAGGGTGTAGGTCGGGCTTTTGACTTTGCCCTGAAAACCCAGGCCCCTCAACAGACCTCTTGAAAAAGTGGTTTTACCCGCGCCCAGATCGCCTTGCAGATAGATGACCAGGCCCGGCTGAAGAGCACTGGCAAATTGCTGTCCGCACCGAAGTGTGCTGGATTCATCTGCCAGATAACAGGTCGATGATGAGTGTGCTTGGGGTAATGTAGACATCCAGGTGGCTCCCTCGACAGTTTTCCGCACGGCTGGCCTGTTGGCCGGGTTGAACAGGTCTTTCGATCCCAATCAAGTAGCGTTGGGGTTGCGATTATAGGTCAATCTCATACGATGACTTGAAAAACTCGCAGACTGGGCCAATGGCAATACCAACGGGTTGCAGGTAGCGGGTTGCCGCACCGGCGCCAGCCCGACAGCAATCAGATCAACAGAAGCCGCCCCTTTACAGTATCATCTCCGTGACGCCGCATTTGCTTTTCCGCATCTTTTGACCATGGATTTCCACGCACTCAAATCAGATATCAAACAATGGGCGTTGGCGCTGGGTTTCGGGCAGGCCGGGGTGTCTGGTGTTGATCTTTCGGCAGCGGAGCCCGGGCTGATGGCTTGGCTGGAAGCGGGCTTTCATGGCGAGATGGAATACATGGCCCGACATGGCTTGAAGCGGGCGCGCCCCGCAGAGCTGGTGCCTGGCACGCTGTCGGTGATCTCCTGCCGGATGAACTATACGCCCCCCCACAGCCGGAATGCCTGGGAAACTCTGGGTGATGGCGAGGCTGCCTATATCTCGCGCTATGCGCTGGGCCGGGATTACCACAAGGTGGTGCGTAACCGGCTACAGAAACTGGCTGATCGAATTGGTGAAGTGGCGGGGCCGTTTGGGTTCCGAGTGTTTACCGACTCGGCACCGGTGATGGAGGTGCAACTTGCGACCCAGGCGGGTAACGGTTGGCGGGGCAAGCACACGTTGTTGATCTCGCGTGAAGCCGGCTCGATGTTCTTTCTGGGCGAGATCTTTACCGATCTGCCGCTGCCCCCAGACGAGTCTGTGCAAGAGCACTGCGGACGTTGTACCCGGTGTATCGATGCCTGCCCAACCCAGGCGATTGTGGCACCGTACCGTGTGGATGCGCGCCGTTGCATCTCGTATTTGACGATTGAGCTGCATGGGGCCATCCCACTTGAGTTTCGACCCATGATCGGCAATCGGGTCTATGGCTGCGACGACTGTCAGCTGATCTGTCCATGGAATCGTTTTGCCCAGCATAGCCCAGAGCCGGATTTTGCGGTGCGACATGGCTTGGATCACAGTAGTCTGGTCGAGCTGTTCTCATGGTCTGAATCCACCTTTCAAACAAAGATGGCTGGTAGTGCGATCTACCGTATCGGCCATGAACGCTGGTTGCGCAATCTGGCTGTGGGCTTGGGTAATGCGCCGAGCACGCCCGCTGTTTTGGCGGCATTGCAGTCTAGAGCAGATGATGAGTCCGCATTGGTGCGGGAGCATGTGGCCTGGGCGCTGGCCAACCACATGGCGCGGCGCCAGGTGGCTGGGCAAGCAAAACCTGACGATGGCGGGTAATACAACTCTATCAAGGTGCCAACTGTGCGCCGGGAGGGGGATCTGGGGCAGGCTGTGGTGGATCAAGGGACATGATGGCAGATAGATTTTGTGTAATGCAAAGTATTGGGGGGGGGCTTACTTTGGTCCGGTGGAAAGGGTGGGCTTGCCTTTGGGTGCTGGTTGGGGTGTTGGCGAGCAGTGCGCGGGCTGAATTGACAATACGCCTGACCAACGGCGAATGGCCACCTTACCTGTCCCCGACGTTGCCGCATGATGGCTTGGCCTCTCGTATTGTCCGCGCAGCCTTTGCTGAACGGGGCATCAAGGTCGAGTATGGTTTTTTCCCCTGGAAGCGGGCATTTGAGTTGGCCAAGGAGGGGGCATGGGATGGCTCGGTGGTGTGGATGAAAAACCGGGAACGTGAGCAGCAATTCCATTTCAGTGCACCGGTGATCCACAGTGATTATGTGTTCTTCCATCGCAGGGGCTTGGTATTCGATTGGCGGGAAATCAACGATATCCGCCCGTATCGGATTGGGCTATCGGATGGTTATGACTATGGGAAAGACGTATCAGCCAGCCAGCGGAATGGCCAGTTGAAAGTCGAGGTGGCCACCAGTGATCTGATCAATCTGCGCAAGCTTGCCTGGGGGCGGATTGATTTGTTTCCCATCAATCGTGTCGTTGGTCTGTCTATGTTGTCACAGCTGAACACCGACGAAGCAGAGCGCCTGACATTTCACCCCAAGGCCCTGCAGATGGATACGCTGCACCTGATTCTCAACCGTAAGAATCCAAGCCATACCAAACTGATTGAGGAATTCAATAAAGGATTGGAGTCGGTACGGGCGCGGGGTGATATTGCCCGATTCGAACAAGAGGCTCGGGAGCCGACCTTCAAGCAGAATTGATGGTGCTGGTGCTGGTGCTGGTGCTGGTGCGCAGGGCAAAAACCGGGCCAAACCCGGTTTTTGCAGATCAGACTGGCATCATTCAGGCGTTACACGCGTTGTGCCACCGCGTGAAAGCAGGCGCACTTTGTCACCCTGACGGAACACTTCTTTGGGTGACGCTTCCTGCACAATGGCGATCTCGCGGCCATCTGCCAGTTTCACGGTCACTTCCACACCTTGCTTCTTGCCAATGGCTTTTTCCGTGGCTGCGCCGGCAATACCACCCACAATGGCACCAGCAATGGCGCCAGCTGCACTGCCACGACCTTTGCCCACTTCGCTGCCAGCCAAGCCGCCCAGCGCAGCTCCACCCAATACGCCAACCTGTGATGACTCTCCTTCGAGGATCACTGGGCGTACACTGGTGACGACACCATAGCGGACAGTTTGCTCGCCACGGGCTTCGCTGTGGCTATAGGTATCACCTGTCAACCCACTGGCACAACCACCCAGGATGAGCGCGCTGCTGACCAGGGCCAGCACACATAATTTATTGGTAGACATCATGTTCTCACTCGTAATGGTTTGATACGACTGCTTACCACAATGCCTCATTAAACGCCGCTTGGTAGGCGGTTGCAAGGCTATCCCGATCAAAGGTGTGATTCTGGGGGCCGCGGCAGGCGATTTTCAATGAGCCTAGCAGCGAAGCCAGCCGGCCAGTCTTTTCCCATGACCACTCATGTTCGATGCCATAGATCAAGCCGGCGCGATAGGCGTCACCACAACCCGTTGGATCAACAACGGCAGTGGCGGGCACACTGGGGATCTTCACGACGCGATCTTCGGTGTAGATGTCCGACCCATCTGCGCCGCGTGTCACCACCAGCGCCTTGACCCGTGTGGCAAGCTCCGACAATGTAAGCCCAGTGCGCTCCTGCAGCAGCTGGGCCTCATAATCGTTGACTGCCATATAGTCTGCAAGTTCAATGAAGCTCAATAACTCCTCGCCATTGAACAGCGGCAGGCCCTGGCCCGGATCGAAGATGAAGGGGATGCCTGCATCCTTGAACTCCTGAGCATGCTGGATCATGCCCTGGCGACCATCTGGTGCAATAATGCCAATATCCACGGCTTTCGCGTCGGCAACGTGATTCAGATGAGACTCGGCCATGGCGCCGGGGTGGAATGCGGTAATCTGGTTATCGTCCAGATCTGTTGTGATGAAGGCTTGTGCCGTAAAGCTACCGTGAATACGGTGGACATGGGTCTGTGGAATGCCCAAGGTCTCCAGGCGGATCTGATACGGAGCAAAATCGTCACCGACCGTCGCCATGATCAAGGGCTCGCCGCCCAGCAATTTCAGGTTGTAGGCGATGTTGCCCGCCGTGCCACCAAATTCACGACGCATTTCTGGAACCAGGAAAGACACGCTGAGCATGTGGACTTTCTCCGGCAAAATGTGGTGGCGAAAACGATCCTGAAAGACCATGATGGTGTCAAACGCCATTGAGCCGCAGATCAGCGCATTCATTTTGGTTTCCTTGAGTTGAAATTGGCGGCGATTCTAGCATGAGGGCCTTGTACGATATGGAAAATCGAATACATTCCCGTGCCAAATTGAAGACATGGGTCAAAGTGATTCCGGCAGACGGGCATAGCGTGATCGGCAATATTGAGGATATCTCCGCAGGTGGGATCGGTGTATTGGACAATCAACCATTGCCACCCGGTAAGGACTGCCATGTCATCTTTATGTTGCATGACAATCGTGGCGAGCACTTGTTGCAGGCACGGTGTTTGGTCACGAGCTGTATGCCGGTCAGCGGTACGCATTTTCATCTCGGCCTGCAGTTCCTCGATTTCATCAGCTCCCCATCCGAAACGTTACACGCCATTGACCACTTCCTGACCTGGCAGACCACATTCGGTGAGGAAGCCTAGCAAGGGCGTAATTGGCTGGCGGGTGCTGATGCGCAACCACACCAAAGGTCGCTAGCGATATTTGCGCCATTCTTCCGGCGTGGCGTCATGGTCGCCGTGCGCATGATGTTGCCAGATATGAATGTGGATTTCCTTAGGCTTTTTGATCAGGCGTTCAGGGCATTGCAAGTTGTCCCGTTGCACCTGTTCACAGTAAGTGATCAATGCGCGTTTCAAGCGCATGGTCAAGCTACCATCCAGATGAAAACCTAGCTGCAGCAGCCAAGCCTCGATTTCAGCCAGGCAGTGGTGATGTAGTGAATATTGGACAATCAGCCGGTATCCAGCCGGGTGGCTGATGATCTCAAGTGTGGGTAGATGGCAGAGCAGTTGTGCTGCTTGGCGGGTCTGTTCAGGCGGCCACGGGGCGAACCGTATTTCACGGGTCTTGATGAAGTCGGATGACTCGATCATGGAGGCCTCCCGCACAATCTGAAACAAACGGGCCGCTTGAGCGGCCCGTTGATCAATCAGGATTTGCTGCCTAGTTTGTTGACAACAATCTGCTGCACTTTCAACACATTCAATGCTTGTTGCAGCTGGTAGTCCTGTTTCGAGCCAAATTCGATCGGGCCTTCGGCCTTCGCGTCATCAGCCTTATCGGTCTTGTTGCTTGCTGGCGCCTTGGGCTTGGCCGCAGGTTTGGCTGCTTCTTTGTCCTTGGGTTTATCGCCTGATTTGTCCGGCTCGCCACCTTGGGTGTTTTCCAAGTGGCCGGCCAAGTCCGCTTCCCGGACACGGAAGCCACCGAACCCATCGATCGCGCTGACCCGTGCTTCTTCGACCTCTACATCCGGCACGATACCCTTAGCTTGGATCGAACGGCCATTCGGCGTGTAGTAACGTGCCGTGGTCAGCTTGATGCCGGTGGTGGCTGACAAGGGCAGAACGGTCTGGACCGACCCTTTGCCAAAGGTCTGGGTGCCGACGATGATGGCGCGTTTGTGGTCTTGCAATGCGCCCGCCACAATCTCAGATGCTGAGGCCGAGCCGCCATTGACCAGCACTACCATGGGCAGATTCTTCACATCTTTGGGCAGGTTCTTCAGGGGGTCGTCACCACGCCGCGCGTAATCCTCCTTGGTGGTGGAGCGGCGCATCTTGGCATCCTGCACACGTCCATCGGTATAGACTACCAAGGTATTGCTGGGCAGGAAGGCGGCTGAAACACCAACCGCTGCGTCTAGCAGCCCACCGGGGTCATTGCGCAAGTCCAGTACAAAGCCCTTCAGCGTACCTTTATTTTGCTTGTACAGGCTGTCAATCGCCTTGGCCAGATCCTCTACCGTGTGCTCTTGGAACTGCGAAATGCGTACATAGCCATAGCCGTCGTCCAGCAATTTGTTCCGGACACTTTGCACTTTGATGACGGAGCGGGTCAGTGTAAAGGTCAGTGGTTTGTTCTCACCTTTGCGCGCAACAGTCAGGGTGATGGTGGTATTGGGTTTGCCACGCATCTTTTTGACTGCATCATTGAGCGTCATGCCACGAACATTGGTGTCATCGAGTTTGATGATGTAATCACCGGCGCGCATGCCTGCTTTGAATGCTGGGCTGTCTTCAATCGGAGAGATGACTTTGACGACGCCGTCCTCCATTCCGACTTCCAGCCCCAGGCCACCGAATTCACCTTGTGTGGATTCACGCAGATCTTTGAAGGCGTTCTCATCCAGATAGGCGGAGTGCGGATCGAGACCCGACAACATGCCATTGATCGCCTCGCGGATCAGTTTTTTGTCCTCTACGGGCTCGACATAATCTGCTTTGACACGACCAAACACATCGGTAAAGGCACGCAGATCTTCAACCGGGAGCGGCTGGGGCTCCGCCTTGTCTGCGATGGCGCTGAAGTTGAGGCTCAGTAACACGCCAATCACCACACCGGCAGATACCAAGCTGAATTTCTGAACGTTATTACGCATGAACGCGCCTTGCCTCCTGATACGCTTTTGTTTACGGGTAACCGTTGAATGCCATGTCTGGATCAACCAGCGATGCTAATTGGCCCATTGTGCAGGATTCAATGGTTTACCCAAATGTCTCAATTCAAAGTATAACCCGGTTTCATCAGCCCCGCCGGTATTCCCGGCATGGGCAACGACATCACCGGCGTTGACACGGTCACCAGGCTGTTTGAGTACAGATTCATTGTGGCCATATAGACTCAAATAGCCGCCACCATGATCGATTATCAGCAGGTTGCCAAAGCCACGTAGCCAGTCGGCAAACACGACCCGACCAGTGGCAACGGCATGAATCGGGTCGCTGCTATTGGTCCGGATGAATATTCCTTTCCAGGTGGTGCCACCGTCGCCTCGTGTATCACCAAACCGGTGGCGGATTTCCCCTCGGGCCGGTAAACGGAGCTTGCCTTTGAGCGCGACGAAATTTGCCCCGCTTTGTGAAGCATCCGGTATCTGGTCATTCCGCTCCAGCCGCTCTGGAGGGTTAGATGTCATATTGCCAGGTTTGGTTTCCTGTGCAGGGGGATTGCGATTGGTGTTGGACTGGGCTTTCTGGCGAGCTTTCGCCTGCTCGGCTGCCCGCTTGGCCGCACGTTCACGTTCCGCCTTGGCGCGCTGTTCCGCCAATCTTGCCAGGCGTTCGATCAGCTGGGTCAGTCGTTGCTCATCTGCTTTGAGCTTATCAACCTGCATGCGGCGTGTCTTCAGCTCTGCCGATATCTTGTTGAATGTATCGGCCTTGACCTGTTTTTGCTCTTCCAAGGCTTTTTTGTGCTGACGTTTCTCCAGCTCTAACGATTGCAGCTCGCGTTCTTTGGCTGCCGTCTGTTCCACCAGTTGTTTGAGGGTGACGATCTGTCGCTTCAATTCGCTGATCAGTTTCGCCTCAGCTTCGGCAATGTAGCGGTAATACCCAAGCTCCCGTTGTGCAGAGGCCAGATCCTGATTGGACAGGATCAATTTGATCGCATCCAGCTCGCCGGCGCGGTAGTGGGCAATCAGCAACTTGGCCAATTGCTGCTGCCGACTTTCGACTTCCTGATGGCGGCGCGATAAGTCCTCCTTCAATACCTGCAGCTCCTGGCGGAGCTGTTGATGTTCTCGGCTGAGTTGGCTGAGTGTGCGCCGCGCGGTGGAGATCGCCTGCTCCGAGGCTTTCAATGCATCAGAAGCCTCGGCCTTGACCGCTTCACCCTGCTGAATCTGCTGTTGCAGGTCTTCAATCTGCTGTTTCAGCTCTTGTAGCTCGGCTTTGGAGGTTTCCGACCCCTTGGCCTTGGGCGCCGCGAAGGCAATTGGCGCTGCAGCGGGCAGCGCCAACGATAACAAAGCAATCAGTAATCTTTTCACGCGAATTGAATCAGGGAATGACCCGTCATTTCTGCCGGTTTAGGTAGTCCCATCATGTGCAACAAGGTGGGCGCCACGTCTTGCAAAGCCCCGGTTTCGGCCAGGGTGGCCGGGCGGCCCACATATAAGAAAGGCACCAGATTGGTGGTATGTTGCGTATGCATCTGCCCGCTGACATCATCATGCATCATCTCGGCATTGCCATGGTCGGCAGTGATCAACACCTCCACCCCCGCTTTTTGCGCCGCCTCGACAACACGGCCCAGGCATTGATCCAGTGTCTCGATGGCGCGTTTGGCGGCATCAAATATCCCAGTGTGGCCTACCATGTCACCATTGGCATAGTTGCAGATCATAGCGGCATATTGCCCGCTCTCAATGGCTGCTACCAGCTTGTCAGTTACCTCAAATGCACTCATCTCGGGTTGCAGATCGTAGGTAGCCACCTTGGGAGAGGGGATCAGGATACGATCTTCACCAGGGAAGGGCTGCTCTTCGCCGCCACTCAGGAAATAAGTGACATGTGGATACTTTTCAGTTTCAGCAATGCGCAATTGCTTCAGCCCTTGATTGGCCAAGTATTCACCGAGTGTATTGCTGAAGTGTTGTGGCGGGAATGCGACTGGGTTGGTATAGGCCTCCCCATAACTGGACATTGAACAAAAATAGGACAGGTTGGGTGTGGCCTTGCGAGGAAAACCATCAAAAGTCTTCCAATTCAGGGCCTGAGTCAGCTGGCGGGCGCGATCGGCGCGGAAATTGATGAAAATCACCGCATCTCCATCCCGTATCGGCAACGCTTGGCCAATGATGGTGGGTTTGACGAATTCATCGTTCTCACCACGCTCATAAGCAGCGGCCAAGCCCTGTGATGCTGTAGCTGCCTGGTATGCAGCCACACCCTGCGTCAGCATGTCATAGACTGGCTCGACGCGCTCCCAGCGCTTGTCGCGATCCATGGCGAAGTAGCGCCCAGACAAGGTGGCAATGCGGCCACCGTACTCCTTGCAAGCGGCTTCCAGCTTGGCCAGGTAGGCTTCCGCGCTACGAGGTGGCGTATCACGCCCATCCAGAAACGCATGTACGGCTATGGCAGACAAGCCATGTTGAGCGGCCAGTTTGAGCAAGGCAAACAGATGGTTTTCGTGGCTGTGCACACCGCCATCCGATACCAGACCCATCAGATGTAAAGTGCCACCCGTCCGTTTTGCCTGTTGAACCGCCTCAACCAGCGTGGGGTTGTCGAAGAACGCACCGGTTTCGATATCGTAATCGATGCGTGAAATGTCCTGACGAATGACCCGTCCAGCGCCGATGTTCAGGTGCCCGACTTCTGAATTGCCAAACTGATGTGCCGGCAACCCCACAAATTGCTCAGAAGCATTGATGGTGGTGTAAGGATAGCGCTGACACAAGCTGTCCCAGTTGGGCTTATGCGCATGCAAGATCGCGTTATCGTCGCCTTCGAGGCGATGACCAAAGCCATCGAGAATCAACAAAACAACAGGTTTAACAGTGTTCATATCAGTAACAAGCTTTCACCGGACGAAGAGCATGTGATATTTTACCAGTGAAAATGGCCCGCCCAATCAGGAAATGCACGAAGCACTCTCGGTTTATCCAAAAAGGTGTTATGTTTACGCCCCTAGTCTGGTACTTGGATGCATGCAAATTGGCTTGAATGGCAATTGCAAGGCTGGTATCATTAGAATATTCTAATACCAATCCGCCCTGGCTTTTTGTCAAGAGCGGGTGTGCAGACTTTTTTGGGGAACGCTGAATTATGACTCAAGACACCGCCGACGATTTGTTGGTGATGGATGACCAGATCGAGCAGGCATCACGCGCCATGAAGGCGATGTCGCATCCGATTCGCCTGAAGATTCTTTATGTTCTCGGTGATCGGGAAGTCAGCGTTCAGGATATCGTTGACCAGGTCGGCACCTCCCAAAGCAATATCTCTCAGCACCTGGCCATCATGCGCGACAAAGGCGTGTTGCGCACCCGAAAGGATGCCAACCGTGTCTACTACCGTGTGGGCGATGCGCGCACCCTGGAGGTGATCGGGATGATCCACGATGTATTCTGTGGTTTCACCAAGTAACGGTCAGCCCATATTCCGACAAACGGCCTGCAAATGCAGGCCGTTTGTCATTTCTGCGCTTGAATTTACACCAATCACCATCACATATATGTTTTGCGGTTTTTGTCGGCATGGGTAGCCTGTCATGCCCCCGTTCATGTATGTAATAAGGAGTGTGCTGTGGCTGAAGTTGTGATGTATTCCACCGTTGTCTGCCCATACTGTGTGGCAGCTGAGCGACTGTTGACCAGTAAAGGCGTGGGTGAAATCCGTAAGATCCTGATCGACCAGGACCCGGCATTGCGTGATGAAATGATCGAGCGGACAGGGCGTCGCACTGTGCCCCAGATTTTCATTGGGGATCATCATGTCGGTGGTTTTGATGATCTGTCTGCATTGGATCGGGCGGGCGGCTTGCAGCCTTTGCTGGCAGGCGAGTGAAAAGGAGTCGTCATGCACCTGGTCTGCTCACAGTGTTTCGGCATCAACAACGTACCAGATGAACGGCTGGAGGATGCGCCCAAGTGCGGCCATTGCAAACAACCAGTCCTGTCAGCCGCTCCTGTCGAGTTGGATGCATCCAATTTTGACCGTTTTATCGGGCATAATGGTCTGCCGGTAGTGGTGGATTTCTGGGCTCCATGGTGTGGCCCATGCCGCTCGTTTGCACCGCTGTTTGCCCAGGCTGCGGCGGTGGAAATGGCCCATTTCCGCTTCGCCAAGGTGGACACCGAGGCGCACCATGCGCTGGCAGCGCGGTTTGGTATTCGCAGCATTCCTACTCTGGCCATCTTTCGGGATGGGCAAGAGGTGGATCGTGTCTCGGGTGCGTTGCCCCCGAGGCAGTTTGCGGAATGGCTGGCGGAGCATGCCTAGGTTTCATTGATTCGGTTTCACGGCTCGCGTGGTTGTCGTCAATCGCCTGTATGGATGGTGGTAAGGTGTGCGTTGTCAACGGGCTTAAGCTCAAAATCAGGCTGATGTCGGCCATGAATTTGTGACAACATAAGCTAAATGTTTGATTTCCATCATTCCTTTTGTGGCGGAAACGGCCTCTGCGCCCCTGATGAGCCGCTGATGGGGCTGATTGCCTGATTCCCCTTGTATTGAAAGGAAAACATGGCAATTGGCGGTAGGGAAGTGCGTCCCTTGGCTGGGCTCAAGATTCGTGAGATGATTGCAGCCTGCTTTACCTTTTATTGAAACATCATTCAGGACAATATAATGAGCGACCAACAACAGAGCGAACAACAACCGGTGTTCCAGATCGAGAAAATTTATGTCAGAGACATGTCGCTGGAAATCCCGCATGCACCGCAAGTGTTCCTCGACCGCAGCCAGCCTGAAATCGATATGCAGCTGCGTACCAACAGCACCAAGATCGACGAAGGCTACTATGAGAACGTGCTGACGGTGACCGTGACTGCCAAGGCGGGCGACAAGACCATGTTCCTGGCTGAAGCATCCCAAGCTGGTATCTTCCAGATCCGCAATGTGCCGGAGGAGGACATGAGCCCGATCCTGGGTATTGGTTGCCCGAACATTCTGTTCCCATACGTCCGTGAGACCATTTCTGATATGGTGAACCGCGCTGGCTTCCCGCCGGTGATCCTGGCACCGATCAACTTCGAAGTATTGTATGCACAACAACAGGCTTCGAATGAACAGCAAGCACCTGCTGCTACTCACTAAGCTGTTGCTGTCCTGGCTGCCGGCATGCCTGCCGGCGGCTGCTTCTGCTCTCGACTTCCAGTCGGTCGCCCCCGGTGTGGCCATCCTGCGCACCGCGCCATCTGTTCAAGCCAAACCTATATTTGTACTAAGCCGCGCTACGCCGCTCGAAGTCATGTTGTTGGATGGCGATTGGGCCAAGGTGCGGGATCGCGACGGCACCATGGGTTGGCTCGAACGAAAACGGCTGTCCACCCGGAGCATGGTGGTGGTGAATCTCAAGCGCACCGTGGTTCGCGCCAAAGCCGATGAGTCGGCATCTGTTTTGTTCGAAGTTGAGAAAGACGTATTGTTGGAAGCGCTGGAGCGTCCAAACAGCGGATGGGTCAAGGTCAGGCTGCAAAACGGCCCGGTTGGCTTCATCCGTTTGAATGAGATCTGGGGAATGTGATGAAACTTGCGGTATTGGGTGCGGGTGCCTGGGGCACTGCGTTGGCAATCAGCTTCGCACGTAAGCACGATGTGACGCTGTGGGGGCGGAATACAGATCACATGGCGGCATTGGCTGCAGATCGGCTCAATCGTCAATACCTGCCAGAGTGTCCGTTTCCGGAGGGTTTGAAGATCACCGCTGATCTGGCAGCGGCGCTCGCAGGGGCGGAGCTGATCATGATTGTGACCGCCAGTGCAGGTTTGCGCAGCACCCTGAAGCAGGTGGTTGCGCTGATGCCCTCGCTGGTGCCAGTGGTGTGGGCCTGCAAGGGGTTCGAGGCGCAGACTGCGTTGTTACCGCATAAAGTGGTGGAGCAAGAGCTGCCGGCGGGGGTGCCTTCTGCAGTCCTGTCCGGGCCGAGCTTTGCCAAGGAAGTCGGGCTGGGTTTACCTGCTGCGGTCACCATTGCCAGTCATGACAAAGCATTTGCGGTTGAATTGGCTGCCAAATTGCACAGCAGCCGTCTGCGGATGTATTCGAGCGATGATGTGGTGGGTGTGGAAGTGGGTGGGGCGGTCAAGAATGTCATGGCGATTGCTGCGGGGATCGCTGATGGTATGAAGCTTGGGCATAACGCCCGGGCGGCGCTGATCACGCGTGGCCTGGCGGAAATCACCCGCTTGGGGGTGAAGCTGGGTGGCCGTGTCGAGACATTCATGGGCCTGGCCGGGGTAGGGGATTTGATCCTGACCTGTACAGGCGATCTGTCGCGCAACCGCCGGGTCGGGTTGTTGATGGCGGAAGGCAAGAAGCTTGACCAGATCTTGCATGACTTGGGACATGTCGCAGAGGGTGTGGCATCTGCACGGGAAATTCTACGGCTGGCGCAGGAGAATGGGGTCGAGATGCCGATCACCCATTCGGTCTGCCGTGCGCTATTTGATGATGAGCCGGTGCCAAAAGTCCTGGATTCGTTACTGGAGCGGCAATCCAAGCCGGAATTCCATCATTGATGTGAAATCCATCGATGTGAAGTCATCACAAGTGAAAATGGCTGAGCGTGCTCAGCCATTTTTGTTTACCTGGCTACGAATCGCGCTGGTGGAATGGTCTAGAAGCTATACACCACGGTCACGCGGGTTTCGGTTTCGATTTCTGATTGGGTATTGGGGATCTTGTTCTCGCGGGTGTTGGTCACGCCCACCTTCAGTGCCAGGGTCTTGCTCAACGAATTGCGGATACTGAGCTCCAGGTGCGAGACGCCTACTTGGCGTCCCGCTTCGATGGTGGCTTCTTGAACCAAAGAGGTCTGCTCCGTCAGCTTCCATTCCAGCTCTTCCGCAACGTGCAGCAAGGCCTCGCGCTCAGTAGGCCCGGGGGAGCGTCGGTTCCAGCGGACGCCTGGGCCGATCTCCAAAGCCAGCTCGGATGCCTCGGTGGGTTTGAAATAACGGCCAATGCCAACGACCAATGAAGGCATGTTCTGATAATACGCAAAGCGGTTGTAGCGATTGCGCACCAGCACAAAGCGATAGTCGTCTTGCGGGGCATCGGCAAACTCTGATTTCAAGCTGAACTTGTAGCGTGCTGAGGAGACGCTGCGGTGGTTGTCCTCCCGGTCACGCTTCTGCTGGTAGCGTCCGTCCAGCTGGATGCGATCGCTCCGGCCCAGGGTCTGGTGATAGAGGTCGATTTCACCCAGCCACAGCTGGCCGCTGTCATTTCCGCTGGTCAAATGCATGCCGATCTCTACATCACCATTCCAGCCAGCTTCGGGTGAGGCGTCAGCCAGCGCTGACTGGCTGACCAGGCAGGCTGCCAATAAGGCAATGCCGGTTTTCATGCGGCACCTCCGAATCCGTTCTGGCGCCATGCCTCGTAGACGATGACGGCTACTGCGTTTGATAGATTCAGGCTGCGGTTGTTGGGCATCATCGGTAGCTTGATGCGTTGCTCGGGTGGAAACCCGTCGCGGATATCGGCGGGCAGGCCAGCTGTTTCCTGGCCGAACAACAAGGCGTCACCAGGGCGGAAGGCAATCTGATCGTGGCGGGTCGAGCCTTTGGTGGTGGCGGCAAAGATACGGCTGGGGTCGAAATGGGTCAGACAGTCCGCCCAGTTTTCGTGTACTTTCATGTTGGCGTATTCGTGATAATCCAACCCGGCGCGGCGCATCCTGGCATCATCCAGAGGGAATCCCAGTGGTTTGACCAGATGCAGCTGGCAGCCTGTATTGGCGGATAGCCGGATGATATTGCCGGTGTTGGGCGGAATCTCCGGCTGAAAAAGAATGATGTGGAACATACGGGCGGCAACAGCAATGGCAAAAGCTGACTATTTTATATGGACGGTGCGATTTAGTCGTGCCGTTATGCCGATTGGTTCCCGGTGCGGCGGAACCGCAGCCGGTGAAATCTGCGATCAGGCAGTCCGTTGGAAGCGAGGGCTGGTGCCATGTCAATGCGGTGCTTGACGATGTGCGCAGCCATGCCATGTACCCCGGCAGCTCAACTGCCGACGAGGCGACCCAGCTTGACGCGCCATGGCTGGCAACCGATCATGCACAGCCTTGCCATGCACCTGCATATGCTTGATATGAATTGGAACCCTGCTTTGGAAACCCCACATGTTGCATCGAGGTGGGCATGAGCCATACCCGCGCCTGGGTGCGCCTGCCATCAGGTAAACGGCTGGATTTGCTGAACCCTACGCCGTTCGACTGGGAAGACCAAGATCTCGCACTAGGTCTGGCTCGCACCTATCGTTGGGGGGGGCACTCTGCTTGGCCTCTGCCGTTGTCCGTGGCGCAGCACTCGTTGACAGTCATGTTATTGAGGCGGCAATGGGCAACCACACCGCTCGACCCGGTGATCGAGCTGCGGGAGCTGATGCACGATGCGGATGAGGGTTTGTTGGGGTTCGATTGCATCTCAGTGTTGAAACCCTTTCTTGGTGAAAGGTTCCGCGCGCTGGCAACCCGGCTGGAGGCGGCGGTCTTCCTGCGGTATGGGCTGCCTGCCTGGACTGCCGAGGAGAAGCGCATCCACAAGCGGGCAGACCGCGTGGCGGCGGCGAGTGAGGCGCTGCATGTTGTTGGCTGGCAACAGCAGGAAATCCGACAGACATTGAAAATACGCTACCAACCACTGCAGGAAGACGTGCTGCAATCCGTCTATGGTGGCACCGCATGGGAGCCATGGACGCCCACCGTTGCCGCAGAGCGGTTTCTGGCTGAGCTGGGGCGCCTGAAGCAAGCCCTGGCTTGATGCCCACTCAGCGCCGCTGTGGCAAGGTGCGTGCCAGAATCAGACACGACACCCGAAGAGCTCCCCATCGTTTCAGGGTCAATGCGGCCTCATGCAAAGTCGCACCAGAAGTCATCACATCATCCACCAACAGGATGTGCAAGCCTCGCACAGGGTTGATGCATTCAAAAGCGCCTTTCAGATTCCTGGCGCGGTCTGCTTGCGACTGATGATGTTGCGGTGCCGTATCTCGGATCTTGATCAGATGCTGGGTGCTGAGCGGCCAGCCCTGCGCCGCCCAGGGCCGGATCAACTCATACGCCTGATTGAAGCCGCGCTCGCGTAACCGCTCGGTTGCAAGCGGCACTGGGATGAGCAGATCAGGCCGCTCAACTGGGCGTGCTCGTGTCAACAAGTCGCTCAACAAGGGCTGCAAAGCCAACCGGTGCTGAAATTTGTACGCACGCACCAGTGCATCCAAGGGAAAGTCAAAGCTCAAGCTGCTGTATGTGGCATCGAATGCTGGCGGGGCGCGTAGGCACTGGCCACAGATCCGTCCCTCAAAGGTCGGCAGCGCGCACACCGGACAACGCGCCGGGGCCAGCCAGGGCAGATCCCGTAAACACCCCTCACACAGATAAGCATCCGTGATGCCATCACCACACAACACACATTGATACGGAATCCACCCCAGGCCACGCCGCCCGAGCAGGCATAACTGATGGTAGACAGCGGCAAGGTAGCTCAACATGAGAGCGGTATAGCACAGCAGCCCGTCTCTTGTGATTTTGAGTTGATCAAGTGTGCAGCGGCAGGGCTGCACTGGCGGTCATAACCATATATAGTGGTGATATCCAGTGGCTGGCAGGCTTGGGCCAGCAATCTGTCGTGCCCGATGACAGCGGCCTGGACGTGGCTCCAATCAGGCTCGAATGACAAACACCTCTTCATGTGTGGTCATCATGAATGCTGCTACATTCCGTGCACACTGGTTCTACTTCATTGCCCCTTTCATCTTGCTTGCAGATGGACATCTCTGGCTGACCACCCTCGGGGCAATCGAACGACTGGGCGAGGCAGCCTTATTGCTGGATCTGACAGTATTGATACCCTGTCTGTATTGGCTGTGTTATCGACAACAAGGCCGTCAAGCCGTCATCCGTGCCGCTGCGCTGGCATGCCTGGGCATCTGGGCCGTCACACAGCTCATTCCAGAGGCGGATCGAACACTGCTCAACTATATTGCACCACTAAGGTACCTTGGCTTGGCCGCGCTCATCGGGGTCGAGCTGATCGTAGTCATGGCCATTTATCGGCGTATTTTCAAAGGCGGCTCGGTAGAGCAAGCCATCGCCCAGGTGCCTGACATCCCACCTGGGTTGGCCAGATGGCTGGCCTTGGAGGCGGCTTTCTGGCTCAAAGTATGGGGCATGCTGAAGAGGGCTGCACGCAAATCATTGAAAGACAACCATGACACAGGGCGGCGAGATGACATCCAATGAAAAACGATACTGGTTCCCCGCGAAACGCTTCGGCTGGGGTTGGGGGGTGCCAATCACTTGGCAAGGTTGGGCTGTCCTGCTTGTCTATCTGGGCCTGATATGGGGTGGTGCCGCAGCATTGCTGGCCAGCCATGGCGTGTTTGTCTTCATGGTGTACACCAGCATACTGACCGCCGTGTTTCTGGCAATTTGCCAGCGCAAAGGAGAGCCATTGCACCGGGGCGGCAAATGACTGCTTGGTGGGAAGGAAGCAGACTTGCTTCTGCACTCAACAGCAGGATGCTGGCGGGTATCCGGCCCTGCGTGTCATTTTTTCAGATAGCCCGCAACCGCAGCGGCGATCAGGATAGCGGGTGACAGGAAAGCACTGATGACATAGACAGCGCCCCCTTCTGCACGTAGCGCAGGCCCTACATCCGGAGAATACAGCTCCATCAGCACAGCAGCTAGCCAGAGCAAGGGGGCGGGGATCACCAATGCAATCAACCATTTCCGAAACCGTGATGCAGCAAAGCAAACAGCCGCCGCCACCAGACCGACCGCCCAGATGCTTGGCAATGATGGCTCCTTGTCCAACACCTCTGCATGGACAAACGCAGGGCAGGCCACAAGCACCAGTAAGATTTTCTTAAACATAACGGACAGTCAAGTCACTTTGAATGCAGATCACCAAAGTGGCCTGTTGATTCACCTCGTCGGCTGATTTGCTTAAAACCTACTCGGTTTACCAAGACCCTTCAGCTTTGCCTCGACAAGGGGAAATGTGAACTGCTTCATGGTTGGGTGTTTCGTTGTCAACGCTGCAACCATCTGTGTGATCGTGTGCTTTCCTTTACCAATGATGTTGTTCAGATGCAGAACGTAATTGTCCACGATTGGGCTGTTAGGCTGTTGGTAGACAGCCATCAAAATGTCGCGTAACGGCTCCCTTGGCGGCCCCCACGACAATGTCAGGATATTGATAGCATCGTAGATTTCCCTGTTGAATGGGCAGAGTGTCGCTATCGATGTGCTTGTTGTGCGGGTGGAGGACTGGGTGCTGGTCTTTGAGTTTGTGTGTTCCTCTTTCAGTGGGTTGAACAATGGCGGCTCAGTTGTTCCAGTCAGTCGGTAGAAATCGGCAGCGCAACTGTAGCCGACATGGAACAAACCCGTGTCTGTAGGTTCGGCACGATTCGTAAAGGCAAAGGTGTGGCATTCTCGTTTGATTGGGCCGCAGCACCCATCAAATACCAGACCTTCGAACAGAATTGTGCGTGAGACAGGGGCAATTTGGTACTGACGTACCAAGTTATTACGATTGTCTTCACCTCGGCAGTTTGGGAAGGGCATAATTTTTCTCAAGTGCGGTGAATATGGACACGATGTGCCCATGGTGTTGGGGTGCCACAACATATCTCGCCTTGCTCGCCAGCGGCAAACATATCAAATATGTCCAATATGGCAATTGAACATATTTCAATGGCTTGCCAAAGGGCCCTCCATTTCTGGTCCGGTCAATATCATGCGGCTGTGTGGTCGGCATCTTCCATGTGTTGGTTTGTCAGCTGTCCATCAAGTGGAAGGCTTAGGGGTGGTGAGTTTTTGATTGATTTGCTTATTTTTTGTGCAATTGTTTAGTGTCAAAACTCAATAAATTGACAATTGCTCGCGCTTTCTTTGAAGATGGCTCGCAAATTCAATCTCGGGTCGCTTTACACATGAACGATACTGTCCTGCAATTTCAACGTACGAGCCAAGCGGTGCCTCACCCCAGCCAGGAGAGCTGGACGGTTGAGGCGGTGGTGGCGCTGTTCGATCTGCCATTCAACGATCTGTTGTTCCGTGCGCAAACGGTTCACCGTGCGCATTTCGATCCGAACAAGGTGCAGTTATCGACCTTGTTGAGTATCAAGACGGGAGGCTGTCCGGAGGACTGTGGTTATTGCCCGCAGTCGGTGCGGCACAATACCGGGTTGGAGGCGGAGGCGACGTTGTCGCTGGATGCGGTGCTGGATGCGGCCAGGGCGGCAAAGGATGCGGGCGCGAGCCGTTTCTGCATGGGCGGGGCGTGGCGCGGCCCGAAGCAGAAGGATCTGGATCAGGTCAAGGAGATGATCCGGGGCGTGAAGGCGCTGGGGCTGGAGACCTGTGGCACCTTTGGCATGTTGAAGGAGGGCCAGGCGGAGCAGCTGCGCGATGCGGGGCTGGACTACTACAACCATAATCTCGATACGGCGCCGGAAAAGTACGGCGATATCATTCAGACACGTCAATATGAAGACCGGCTGGATACCTTGCGCAAGGTGCGTGAGGCAGGTATGAATGTGTGCTGTGGCGGGATCGTGGGCATGGGTGAAACGCGCCATGAGCGTGCTGGCCTGATTGCACAGCTGGCCAATCTGACCCCAGCGCCGGAGTCGGTGCCGATCAACAATCTGGTGCAGGTGCCGGGCACACCGCTGGCGGGCTCGGAAAAGCTGGATTGGACAGAATTTGTGCGTACCATTGCAGTGGCTCGCATCACCATGCCGTCTTCGTTCGTGCGTTTGTCGGCGGGCCGGCAGGAGATGGATGAGGCGACCCAGGCTTTGTGTTTCCTGGCGGGGGCCAATTCGATTTTCTATGGCGATAAGTTGTTGACCACCGGCAACCCGGAAGTTGAACGGGATCAACGCTTGCTTGCTAAACTGAATCTGGAGCCGTTGTAAGCCGCGTGGCTGCTTTGGGCTGCGTGAAGGACGACATATCAGACGGGCATGGCTGTGGGTTCTGCTGCTATCGGTGGCACGCCCTGGCTGTGCGCCATTGCAGGTATCTGGGCGCAGGCTGGGTCAGCCCTCCTGCAAATCGGCCCATTGGCTCGGGGCAAACAATCCATCATGCATAGGCAAGATTTGCACAACGCATTGAAGATGCTTGAAGAACAGGGTCTGCGGCGGCGGCGGCGCACGCTGGAGTCCCCCCAGGGTGCCCACGTGTTGGTGGATGGCAAGCCATATATCGCCTTTGCCAGCAACGATTATCTGGGTTTGGCCGGGCACCAGGAGCTGATCGAGGCTACCCAGAAAGCGGTGCTGGAATGGGGGGTCGGCGGGGGCGCCTCGCACTTGGTATCGGGCCATTTCGGCGCACATGAGCGGCTGGAGGCGGCGCTGGCTGGGTTCGTGGGGCAAGAGGATGCCTTGTTGTTCAGTAATGGCTATATGGCGAATCTGGGTGTGGTGACGGCGCTGGTGGGGCGTGGCGACGCCATTTTCGCAGACAAGCTCAACCATGCTTCGCTGAATGATGCCTGTGTGTTGTCCCGTGCGGAGTTCCGTCGTTTTCCGCATAACGATATGGATGCGCTGGCCCGCCAGCTGGAAACCACGCCCGCCAAGACCAAGCTGATCGTGGCAGATGCTGTGTACAGCATGGATGGTGATGTGGCACCGATCCATGAGCTGGTGGCGTTGGCGGATCGATACGATGCGTGGCTGCTGCTGGATGATGCCCATGGTTTTGGCGTGTTGGGCCCGCATGGCAGGGGGACGTTGCTGGCATTTGAGGTGTCCAGCCCGCGTGTCATTTATATGGCGACGCTGGGTAAGGCTGCCGGGGTATCGGGGGCGTTCGTGGCGGGGAGTGCCGAGTTGATCGAGTGGCTGGTGCAACGCGCCCGGACATATATCTACACCACTTCTCAGCCTCCCATGCTGGCGGCAACGTTGCTGAAAAGCCTGGAGCTGATCGAGCGAGATGATTGGCGGCGTGAGCGTCTGCAAGCCTCGATCAGCCAGCTGAAAGCCGGGCTGGCTGGGTTGAAATGGCGGTTGCTGCCGTCTGAAACGGCTATCCAGCCGCTGATCATCGGTGACAATGGCGATGCCTTGCGCGTGACCGAGGGCTTACGTGATCTGGGCTTGTGGGTGCCGGCCATCCGACCGCCGACCGTGGCGCCGGGCACGGCGCGATTACGGATTTCGGTGTCTGCAGCGCATGTGCCGGACGACATCGATAAGTTGTGTGTTGCGTTGCAGCAACTTGCGCGATAATGAAGTTTTTCAGTGTATTGGAATGCCCCACATGTTCAAACTACTCGGAAAAATCTTCATGTTTGCTCCCCTGTTGCTGAGCGGGGCACAGGCGGCTGATTACCCAGCCACTCCTGTCGCGGTGGTAGAGGCTTATATCAAGGCGGATTCGGCTGGTGCGGCCATGAATGCCGCGACTTGGTCATCGGTACAACAATATACGCAATGGCCTGCCAAACACAGCTGGGATGGCTGCCTGGTGGTGAAAAAGCACCAGATAGCGCCAGGTAAAGAGGCGGATGGTAAAGCCACTGTGGTGGTCAATTATGATGTGCTGGGCGAATTCGACGGTGTGCGGGTGGCGATGTCCCCCCGCCAGGACCAATTGACCCTGGAGCTGGCGAAGCAGGGCAATCAATGGAAGATCATGGGCGCACCCGCCAAGCCCAGGCTGACCACGATGGCGACCTTGCCTTTGTTGCAGGAGCAGTTGGAGCAGGCCAAGGGGTTGGGTGACCCATCGGTCGTTCAGCAGATCGAAGAGAGCATCCGCGCCCTGAAATAATCACCGCCCGAGATGGGCGTCTGAATCGAGTTCAATCATCGTGTCGTTGCATGTGGAAGTGCTGGGCCGTGGGCCCAATCTGGTGATGCTGCATGGCTGGGCCATGCACGGAGGGATCTGGCATGGTATTGCCGAGCGCCTGGCCGAGCATTTTTGCGTTCATCTGGTCGATCTGCCGGGGCACGGCCATAGCGTGGCTGTCGAGCCGTTTGGATTGAAAGCCATTGCGGATCGCATTGCTGCTGAATTCCCCTGGCCGGTGCATGTATTGGGCTGGTCGCTGGGCGGGGCGGTGGCGTTGCGCTGGGCGTTGGATCAGCCACACGCCATCAACAAACTGGTGTTGGTTGCCAGCTCGCCTTGCTTTGCACAGCGCCCGGATTGGCCTGCAGCGATGAAGCATGAAGTGCTCGCTGGGTTTGCGGGCCATCTGCAGACTGATTATGAGGGCACGCTGAAGCGCTTTCTGGCGTTGCAGGCCATGGGAGGGCAAGCGACGCGGGAGGTGTTGCGCACCCTGCAAGAGAAGCTTTTCGAGCGGGGGCGGCCAGATGGCATGGTGCTGGGCAAGGGGCTTGATCTGCTGCGAGATGTGGATATCCGCCACGAGCTGGTTCACCTCGATCAGCCGACGCTGCTCATCTACGGCGAGCGGGACGGACTGACCCCCGCCCCGGTTGGCCGTTGGCTGGCAGATCACCTGCCCGATGCCGAGCTGTGGATGTTGAAGGACGGTGCACATGCGCCGTTCGTGTCGCACCCTGACCATTTCGTGGCGCGGGTGGTGCAGTTCCTTTCGTGAAGGCGGCCAGGCGCAGCCTGACGTAAACAATTGGCCGAGGCTTGTGCGCAACAGGCTCGGTGTGGTTTTCCTGGTGTGTAGACAGCATGGCTGAAGATTTTTATACCGACAAACGTCAAGTCCGTCGTTCATTCGAGCGAGCGGCGCACTCTTACGATGCTGCAGCCGTGCTGCAACGCGAAGTGAGCGACCGCATGCAAGCGCGTCTGGGCTATATCAAACATGCCCCGGCCACTGTGCTCGATGTCGGGGCGGGCACCGGGTATGGTGCGCGGCAGTTGCGCACCCAATACCCAGCTGCACGAGTCATCGAGCTGGACTTGGCCTTGGCCATGCTGCAGTTCGGTGAGCCGGAGAAAGCCTGGTGGAAGAAACATCTGCCATTTGCCAGATCCCCCAGCCGTGCACCGCAAGTGTGTGCCGATGCGGAGGCGATTCCGCTGGCTGATGGTAGCGTGGACATGGTCTGGTCGAATCTGACCTTGCAATGGTGCAACGCCCCGGATCGAGCCTTTGCCGACATCCACCGTGTGCTGCGTCCGGACGGGTTGTTGATGTTCTCGACCCTCGGCCCTGACACCTTGAAAGAGCTGCGGCAGGCTTTTGCCGGTATCGACGGCCACACCCACGTCAACCGCTTCATCGACATGCACGACCTGGGCGATGCCCTGGTGCGGGCCGGGTTTGCCGAGCCGGTGATGGACATGGAAATCATCACCATGACCTATGATTCGGTAAAGGCCGTGATGCAAGACCTGAAAGGCATTGGCGCGCACAACGTCACCCAGGGCCGCCAGATGGGGCTGATGGGCAAGCGTAAATGGCAACAGGTGTTGGATCGTTACGAAAAATTGCGCCGCGATGGCCGCTTGCCAGCCACCTACGAGGTGGTATACGGCCATGCCTGGCGTGCGGCTGACAAACCTTCACGATTGTTGGCAGATGGTCGGCAGGTGATCGAGTTCCGACCAAGACCGGGGAAATGAACATGGCCAGTGGCTTCTTCATCACAGGCACCGATACCGAGGTCGGCAAGACCTTTGTCACCGCCTTATTGCTGCGTGAGTTGAATCGGCGGGGGCAGACGGCCCTGGGGATGAAGCCGATTGCCTCTGGCTGCGTGCAAGGCGAAGCCGGCCTGACCAACGATGATGTCGAAGTGCTGTTGGCGGCAGGCCACCACCCAGTGCCACGCAGGGTACTCAATCCTTATGCATTCGAACCGCCCGTATCGCCCCATATCGCGGCGGCCAATGCAGGGACCAACATTTCGTTCGAGGTGTTGAAGACCGCCTATGACGAGCTGGCAGGGCAAGCTGACACGGTGCTGGTCGAAGGCGCTGGGGGCTGGCTGGCACCGATTTCCGATGTGGTGGACATGGCCGATCTGGCCGCTTTTCTCGATGTGCCGGTGGTGCTGGTGGTCGGCATGCGGCTAGGTTGCCTCAACCATGCCTTGTTGACTGCTCGCGCCATCCAGGCCAGCGATTGTAGATTTGCCGGCTGGGTTGCCAACCGGGTCACCCCCGAAATGCTCGAATTCGATGCCAACCTTGCCACTTTGGAGCGTCGTATCGGCGCACCCTTGCTTGGGGTGGTGCCCTATGCCCCGACTGGCACTCTACCCATGCTGGGCCGGGCCAATTTACACCCCTTGCTGGCCGTATGATGGCTGGGCGATGAGCCATCGCACCCCAACAATCGCGCCGTTCATACCATCCATTCCGCTTTTTTTCCGCTTTTCGCCCCTGAAAGCCAGGATGCTGGCCAGAACACGTCCAATGGCACCTGTCCGTGGCGCTCGACCCAACTGATGTAGGTGTATAAACAGATACTTATCTGCTTGCTGCGATGCACATTCCTTTGGCTGCAGTCTGTGATCGAGACATTGTTTTTTTTCGTACCGAATCGTCACGCAGATATCCGGAGCTTTGAATAGTGTGAGTATCCTGGCGGGCTAACGGGAGGTGGCGGCATCGCAGATGTACGCCATCTGTTAATTCTGATAATGCGTAAATGATTGTTTAATAAAGAAGAAATGTTGCATTGCACAAGCATTGCCGTGCTTGTTTTCCCATAGGTCGTTTGTTAGTATCTTCCGCAATATGCCGCGTCAGTGCTTGCATCGGGTCGTATTCACATGCTGGCGGGCATCTGACCCGTTTGACACGCTGGCAGCATCGGTAATCTCAGCCGGGTTGTTTTGAAGCAAGTGCCGTAGGGCTCGTTGCATCAAGATTTTCCCGGCCCTGCGGTCTGTACCCAAGACTTGAATAATAAAGTAACGGGGAGACCATGAGACGCAAGCTGACGCGCATCACAGCCGCTGCGCAGGCGGGGGCTATCGCCCTTATCTCGCAGACCTGTCTGGCCGATTACCAGACCACCATGCAAAGCCCTGCCAATGAGTTGGCTGGCAAGGTGATCAGTATCCACGAACTCATGTTGTACATCTGCGGCGCGATTTTCGTCGCAGTGTTCGGTGTGATGTTCTATTCCATCTTCAAACACCGTAAAAGTGTTGGTCATCAGGCGGCCAACTTTCACGAGAATGCGACGGTCGAGGTCATCTGGACAGTCATACCATTCTTCATCCTGATCCTGATGGCCTTGCCCGCCACCAAGGTGGTGCTGGCTCAGAAAGATACACGTAGTGAAGACCTGACCATCAAGGTCACTGGCTATCAGTGGAAGTGGGGTTATGACTACCTGCAAGATGGCGTGCAGTTCTACGCCAATCTGGCCACCCCGCGCGACCAGATCGACGACTATCAGGGCGCGTCAGCCAGCAAAGGCGAGCACTACCTGCTGGAGGTCGATAACAATCTGGTGGTGCCGGTGGGTAAGAAGATCCGCCTGTTGCTGACGGCCAATGATGTGATCCACTCCTGGTGGGTGCCTGCGTTTGCGGTCAAGCAGGATGCGATTCCGGGGCTGATCCGTGATACCTGGTTCAAAGTGGATCAGCCTGGCATCTACCGTGGCCAGTGTGCCGAGCTGTGTGGTAAGGATCACGGATTCATGCCGATCGTGGTGGAGGCCAAGACCCAAGCCGACTACGACAAATGGCTGGATGAAAAGAAGAAGGAAATCCTTGCCAAGCAGGATGATCCCAACAAGGTGTGGAAGCTGGATGAGATGGTGGCGCGAGGTGAAAAGGTGTATGCCGCCAACTGTGTGGCCTGTCACCAGGCCAATGGTATGGGCGTGCCGGGCAGCTTCCCTGCCATTGCCGGCTCGAAAATCGCCACCGGCCCCACGGATGGCCATATCGGTATCGTGCTGAGTGGCAAGGGTGCCATGCCCACCTGGAAACATCTGTCCGATACCGAGATCGCGGCAGTGATCACCTATCAGCGCAATGCGTTCGGCAACAACAAGGGCGATATCGTCCAGCCGACTGATATCAAAGCCGCACGGCAAAAAGGAGCGTAAATGAATACGGCAACCAAAACCGTTGATATGCCCTTGGACAAGCCGGGGCACGGACATGAGCATGCACACGACCATGCCCATGACCACCCCACTGGCCTGTCACGCTGGCTGACTGCCACCAATCACAAGGATATCGGCACGCTATATCTGTGGTTCAGCTTTGTGATGTTCATGGTGGGCGGCGTGATGGCTTTGATGATTCGCCTGGAGCTGTTCAAGCCGGGTATGCAGTTCATCAACCCGGAGCTGTTCAACCAGTTCACCACCTTGCATGGTTTGATCATGGTGTTCGGCGCTATCATGCCTGCCTTCACCGGCTTGGCCAACTGGATGTTGCCGCTGATGTTGGGCGCACCAGATATGGCGTTCGCGCGGATGAACAACTGGTCGTTCTGGCTGCTGCCCCCTGCTGGCTTGTTGCTGATGATCAGTTTCGCGGTGCCAGGGGGGGCGGCTGCGGCGGGTTGGACGCTGTATGCGCCGCTCTCCACGCAGATGGGCATGGGGATGGATCTGACCATCTTTGCCGTCCACATCATGGGCATGAGCTCGATCATGGGCTCCATCAACATCATCGTTACCATTCTCAACATGCGTGCGCCCGGCATGACTTTGATGAAGATGCCGATGTTCGCCTGGACGACGTTGATCACCGCTTACCTGCTGATTGCGGTGGTGCCGGTGCTGGCTGGTGCAGTGACCATGCTGTTGACCGATCGCCATTTCGGCACCTCGTTCTTCAACCCCGCAGGCGGTGGTGATCCGGTGATGTATCAGCACATCTTCTGGTTCTTCGGCCACCCTGAGGTGTACATCATGGCGCTGCCAGCGTTTGGTGTGGTCAGCCAGGTGATCCCGACCTTTTCGCGTAAGCCGCTGTTTGGCTATCACTCGATGGTGTATGCGACATCATCGATCGCCATCCTGTCATTCATCGTGTGGGCGCACCACATGTTCGCAACTGGCATGCCGGCGGTCGGACAGCTGTTTTTCATGTATGCCACCATGCTGATCGCGGTGCCGACCGGTGTGAAAGTGTTCAACTGGATCGCCACCATGTGGAAAGGCGCGATGTCGTTCGAGACCCCGATGCTGTTTGCCATCGGCTTTGTCTGCCTGTTCACCCTGGGAGGGCTGTCTGGCCTGATGTTGTCGATTGCCGCCGTGGATATCCAATATCAGGACACCTATTTCGTGGTGGCGCATTTCCACTATGTATTGGTGGCTGGCGCCCTGTTCAGCCTGTTCGCGGCTTACTACTACTGGTCACCGAAATGGACTGGTCATATGTACCACGAAGGCCGTGGCAAGTTGCACTTCTGGTGGTCGATGATCGCCTTCAATGTCACCTTCTTCCCCATGCACTTCCTGGGCTTGGCGGGTATGCCCCGGCGTATTCCAGACTATGCGACCCAGTTTGCCGGGTTCAACGAGATCGCCTCGATGGGGGCGCTGGCCTTCGGTCTGGCACAGGTCTACTTCATGTTCTGCGTGGTGCTGCCCCAGATCAGGGGCGGGGCAGGCAAGGCACCACAGAAACCGTGGGATGGGGTGAACACCTTGGAGTGGGAAGTCCCTTCGCCAGCGCCATTCCACACCTGGGAAACCCCGCCATCCGAGGCATTGGTTGATCGGCTGAGCGCAGCCCAGAAGCTGCACTGAGTGTGAGGACGGGGCCGGATAGCTGACCGGCCCTGTAGAAGGAGTCAACATGAGCAAAAACCTGAGAACGGCATTGATCCTGGCCTCTTGTGCATTGGTGTTCTTTGCCGGGTTCATTGTCAAGCAGTGGTTGCTGAGCCAATGAGCATGCTTGCCGATAATCGTCAGCTGTTCATCAAGCTGTCGATCATTGCCGCCATGATGTTTGGCTTTGGCTTTGCGCTGGTGCCGCTGTACAAGCAGATCTGTGAGGCAACCGGGGTCAATGACCTGTTGAAGGCAGATGCCGCGCCGGTCAACACCCAGGTCAACGCAGCCCGCTTGGTCACCATCGAATTCGATGCCAATCTGCGCAACGATCTGCCTTGGCGGTTCAAGCCCAAGCAGGTCAGCATGAAGGTGCACCCTGGCCAGTTGGTGCAGGTGGAATATGAGCTGGAAAACCTATCTGATCGTGTGATCGTCGGGCAGGCCATTCCTAGCTATGGGCCCGCGCAGGCCGGGCCGCATTTCCGCAAGCTGGAGTGTTTCTGCTTCAAACAGCAGGCCATCCAGCCGCGCGAGAAGCGCAGCATGCCGGTGGTGTTTTTGTTGGATCGGGCCCTACCGGACGAGCTGAATACCGTGACCTTGTCCTATACGTTCTTTGAGGTGGAAGGGGGCAAGCGCTCGTGAGCGCGTCGGGCATGGATGAACAACAACAACGTGGATTCCAGGCGGTCAAGGCGATCTTCTGGGCTTTTTTCGGGGTACGTAAAGGCCGAGACCATGCGCAAGACATGGCGAAACTGACACCCAGGCAGATCATCCTGGCGGGCATCATCGGCGGCCTGATATTCGTGATGACGTTGGTGGTGGTGGTTCGACTGGTTACCAGCTGATTCAGACAACAAAATGGCAGGGCAGTAGGCAAGCGGTCGTCATGCGACACGGTTTTGTACGATGACCAAGCCAATAGAACAACGAAGGGGAGACACACATGAGCACACATGCAGAGCAACACTACTTTGTGCCGCAGCCGTCCAAATGGCCGCTGGTTGGTGCATTTGCCCTGTTTTTCCTGGGGTTGGGCGCGGCGCTGACCGTGAATGACGTACCGGCTGGCAAGGGCTGTCTGGCCGTGGGGTTTGCGATTTTGCTCTACATGTTGTTTGGCTGGTTTGGCGAAGTGATCCGCGAAAGCGAGGGTGGCAAATACAACAATCAGGTGGATCTTTCATTTCGCTGGAGCATGGGCTGGTTCATCTTCTCTGAGGTCATGTTCTTCGCTGCCTTTTTTGGTGCGTTGTATTACGCCCGTGTGTTCTCGGTACCTGATCTGGGCTCGTTGGATCAGAAGCTGCTATGGCCGGACTTCACTGCTGACTGGCCAGCCCAGGTGGCGCCAGCAGGTGTCGAGGCATATCGCCCGATGGGTGCTTGGGGGCTGCCCGCCATCAATACACTGATCCTGCTGACCTCTGGCGCGACGGTCACCTGGGCGCACTGGGGCTTGCTGAAAAACAAGCGCAGCCAGTTGGTGATGGGGCTGATGATGACGGTTGCACTGGGCATTTCATTCCTGAGCCTGCAGGTGTATGAATACGCCCACGCCATGCATGAGATGAATCTGACTCTGTCTTCTGGCATCTATGGTACGACTTTCTACATGCTGACCGGGTTTCACGGTGCACATGTCACGTTGGGCACCATCATGCTGGCCGTGGTGATGTTCCGATCCATGAAAGGGCATTTCAAGCCCGATCACCACTTCGCTTTTGAGGCGGTAGCGTGGTATTGGCACTTTGTCGATGTGGTGTGGTTGATTCTGTTCGTATTCGTCTACTGGCTGTGAGCGAAGCCTGATCGCGCGGCATGGCGCCACGCGATCAGTTTACAGCCCCGTGCGCGGGATGATGCCGAAGTAATAACCGAGCATCAGCAACAGAAACAATGAAATCGACAGGGCCACCCGCAATGTCAGCGCCTTGACAGCGCGATCAGCCGGCCCAGTCCGCTTCATCAGCCCGCGCAAGGCAGTGAACAGACTGATCAGAATGGCAATCAGCATCAGTACAGCGACAATTTTCATACGCAGTCTCTCCTTGTCATCGAATTAGTGTATGCCATTGGCCACCATGCCTCCAGCCTTCCGTTTCGGCCCGTTCGTGTATCGCCCCAGGTGGGTGACCACACTGGCGACTTTGACCATGGTCGCATTGGCGCTGACTGCTGCACAGTGGCAGCAGGGTCGCGCCAATCAGAAACGCGCCCTGCAGGCACGCTATGACGCGGCAGAACGCATGCCACGGCAATTGATGGTAGGGATGGAAGCCTTGGAGCAGGTCGAATACCGGCATGTACGGCTGCTGGGGGCGTGGGTGCCCGACAAGGCAATTTGGATCGATAACCGCACCTATCAGGGCCTGGCGGGGTATCACCTGATCATGCCACTGCGCTTTCCGGGCACGGATCGCTATGTGCTGGTGAATCGCGGATGGGTGCCACGCTCGGCCAATCTGGCCAAGGCTGCGGCAGTGCCTGATGGCCTGGTTGAGGTGCTGGGGCGGGCGGTGCCACCGCCCGGTCGCTATGTCGAGCTGTCGCAACAAACGGTGTCTGGCCATATCTGGCAGAACCTGTCGATCGAGCGCTATGCGCGTCGTTATGCGATGTCCGTCATGCCTGTGCTGGTGGAGCAAGCCAACGGGCAAAGTGACGGGTTGATTCGGGAGTGGAAGAAGCCGGATGCCGGCGTCCATAAACATGTGGCCTACGCGGTGCAGTGGTATGGCATCGCACTTGCAGTGGTGGTGTTGTATGTCGTCCTCAATGTCAAACGTCAATCTGTCAGCTAAACCAACCAATCGCCGGACGCTGTTATTGCTGTTGGCTGTGTCGATTGCACCTTTCATCGCGTCCTACCTGGCTTATTACGTCTGGAAGCCAACCCAAACCAAGACCCATGGCCAATTGTTGCCCATTCAACCCTTGCCAGCACCGTCCATGCATGATCTGCGCGGGCTGGTGGTCAATCTCAAGCAGCTACAGAGCAAATGGGTGCTGGTGATGGCCGATGGCGCAGCCTGTGACACCCGCTGCCAACGCAAGCTGTACCTGATGCAGCAGGTCCGCACAGCACAAGGAAAGGAGCGGGTACGCATTGAACGGCTGTGGTTGCTGGAAGACGAGCAGGCCGCTGTGTTGCCGCCAGAAACGACACTGGGTGTACAGATCTGGCGGGGAATGGGCAGTACATTGCTCGATGCTTTGCCGGTCGATGCTGGGCAGAATCGGCGTGATTTCGTCTATGTGGTCGACCCGCTGGGCAATCAGGTCATGCGGTATCGCCTGGATCAAGACCCGGTGCGCATGCTGAAGGAGATCGGCAAGCTGCTGAAAAACAATGAGGCGCTGGGTTGAGCGCATGTCGTTGAACAAGATGGCTGATCAAGCCGCAGACTCGTCAAATGGAGGGATGGAAGTCATGACCGTAGGTTGGTATCGCAAGCTGGTGTTGGCCGCCATGTTGTTGACGCTGTTCGTGGTGGTGCTGGGGGCGTATGTCCGGTTGTCCGATGCCGGGTTGGGGTGCCCGGATTGGCCTGGATGCTATGGCAAGTTGTCGCCATTGCATGCGAAGGATCAGATCAACGATGCCATGACTGTCGCGCCACATGGGCCGGTTTCCATGGCCAAAGCCTGGAAGGAGATGGTGCACCGCTATTTCGCGAGCACCCTGGGGGGCTTGATCCTGGCCATTGCGGCCACGGCCTGGTTCAAGCGGGCCACGCTACGGCAATCGCCATGGTTGCCGATCAGCCTGGTGCTGGTCGTGGTCTTTCAGGGGCTGCTGGGCATGTGGACGGTGACCTTGCTGTTGAAGCCTGCCGTGGTCACCGCCCACCTGATCGGCGGCATGACCACGCTGGCATTGCTCACCTGGTTGCTGCTGCAGCAGCGCTTTCCAAGCCCGACTCCATTGCAGGGTATCCGTGCGATCCGCCCTTACGCATGGCTGGCATTGCTGATCGCATGCATTCAGATCGTGCTGGGTGGGTGGGTCAGCACCAACTATGCCGCATTGGCCTGCGCCGATTTTCCCACCTGCAACCAGAGCTGGCTGCCAAGTATGGATTTCGACGACGCGTTCCATGTGTTCCGCGAATTGGGCATGACAGCAGAAGGCGCATTACTGAGCCACGAAAACCTGCGGGCAATTCACTTTACCCATCGTGTCGGCGCCGTATTGACCACATTGGCAGTGGGCGCCCTGGCCATCAAGTTGCTCGGTCATCACAAATTGAAACCCTTTGGCTGGCTGGTGCTGGCCACCTTGAGCTGCCAGATCCTGCTGGGCATCGCCAATGTATTGCTGCAACTGCCATTGCATCTGGCCGTTGCGCATAACGCAGGTGCCGCGCTGCTGTTGATCAGCCTGGTCATCATCACCTATCGTCTGTCTGCGAAGGAGTATTGAGCATGTCTGTTACGTTGACCTTGCCGCGTGGTCGTGCGCGGGAGTTTTTCGAGCTGACCAAACCTCGGGTGGTGACCCTGATCGTGTTCTGTGCGGTCATCGGCATGTTTCTGGCTACCTCAGGCATTCCGCCATTGCTGCCCATGCTGGCGGCCACGGTGGGGATTGCGCTGGTGGCGGGTAGCGCCGCCGCCATCAACTGCCTGGTCGAGCAGAAAATCGACGCAGTCATGGCCCGCACCAGGGCACGGCCACTGCCTCGTGGTCAGATCAGCAATGCACAGACCTTGCTGTTTGCCAGCCTGCTGGGTGGCCTGGGGCTGAGCCTGCTGTACAGCTTGGTGAACCCGCTCACCATGTGGCTGACATTGGCGACCTTCGTTGGCTACGCGATCATCTATACCGTCCTGCTCAAGCCCGCCACGCCACAGAATATCGTGATCGGTGGTGCTTCCGGTGCCATGCCGCCCGTGCTGGGTTGGGTCGCCATGACCGGCACCATCTCACATGACGCACTCCTGCTGTTTCTGATCATTTTCGCCTGGACCCCCCCGCATTTCTGGTCGCTTGCACTTTACCGAAAGCAGGACTACGCTCGGGCCGGCCTGCCGATGCTGCCCGTCACCCATGGTGATGAGTACACCCGGCTGCAGGTCTTGCTCTACACCATCATCCTGACCGCCGTCACCATGCTGCCAGTCGCCACGGGCATGAGCCATGGCATCTATCTGGTGTCCGCGCTGGTGTTGGATATCGTCTATCTGGTGTACGCTTGGCGTATTGTGGTGAATTACAGCGACGCACTGGCCCGCAGCGCGTTCCGTTATTCGATTCTGTATCTGAGCCTGTTGTTCACAGCGCTCATGGTGGATCACTATCTGCCCATTCTATGGTCATGACTCATGTTGCACGCAGTGAAAAGTAGCATCAACAAAGCAGCACATAACAGTATCAAAGTGTTTGCAAGCCGCCTGGGGGTTGTCCTACTGTGCAGCGTGCTAGTACAGGCGTGTGATCGCACGCCAGAGGCCCCCAAGGTGGTCTTCCAGGCCACGGACATCACCGGGTCCGGTATTGGCGGAGATTTCCAGCTGACGGATCACAACGGCCAGCCTCGCCGGTTGAGCGACTTCAAGGGCAAGGTCATGGTGATGTTCTTTGGCTATACCCATTGCCCGGATGTGTGCCCGACCACCTTGGTCGAGGTCAAGAACGCACTGAAAAAGCTAGGGCCTGATGCAAAGGACGTTCAAGTACTCTTCGTGACGGTCGATCCTGAGCGGGACACCCCCGACGTGCTCAAGCAATATGTCCCCGCCTTCGACCCATCATTCATCGGCCTTTACGCGCAACCCAACAAGCTTGCCGAGGTCACCCGTGCATTCAAGATCGTCGCCCAGAAGGCCCCGACCGAAGGGGGGGGCTACACCATGGATCATAGTGCTGGCACCTATCTATTCGATCGACAAGGCCACATACGGGTTTTCGTAAACTACGGGGCCGGCGCAACCATTCTTGAGAATGATTTAAGGCAATTGCTCAAAATGAACGTTGCCGGATAGATATGGCTACCAGAAATAGCTTGACGGCGTGATACCACAAGCGTACAAATGCGCCTTGGTATTTGGATTCAAGCTTTCTGCATCACAGGTTAAGCCGTTTGCGGTCTTGAAACTGAAACCGTAAGGTGTAGTACGACTTTGTAATTTTAGGAGATCGCAATGGCGACTGGTGTTGTTAAGTGGTTCAATGATGCAAAAGGCTTTGGTTTTATTACTCCCGATGGTGGTGGCGAAGACCTGTTTGCACATTTCTCAGCTATCAACATGCCTGGTTTCAAAACCCTGAAGGAAGGCCAAAAGGTTTCATTCGAAATCACTCAAGGCCCCAAGGGTAAGCAAGCATCGAACATTCAAGCTGCCTGATCGCAGTTTGAGCACGATGTGAAAAGCCCGTCTGATGACGGGCTTTTTCATTGCTGGCAGGCCAGCGCTGCATTACATGAAACGCGCCAGCAAGGCTTTTTCGACATTCTCGCCCAGCTGGGCATAGACCACATAGCCGTTGCCACTGGCTACATTCAATGGCAAGCCTTCCTTGGTCTTCATCTCTTTCAATTCAATGATCCGATTGCCCGATGGGTGGATCACCTCGATACGATCACCAATCTGGAATCGATTTTTCACTGCAATCTCCGCCCAGCCGGTTTCAGGCTCAATACCGATCACATCCCCGACATATTGGCTGCGGTGCGCTTGGGAATGACCATTCATGTAGTTCTGGTATTCCGGCGTGTGGTGGCGGACATAGAAACCATCGGTATAACCCCGGTTGGCCAGGCTTTCCAGATCAGCCAGCAGCGCAAGGTTGAATGGCCGCCCCGCCACAGCATCATCAATAGCCTGCCGGTAGACTTGGGCTGTCCGTGCCACGTAATACAGCGACTTGGTGCGTCCTTCGATCTTTAGCGAATCCACACCGATCTTTACCAGGCGCTCCACGTGTTCGACCGCACGTAGATCCTTGGAGTTCATGATATAGGTGCCGTGCTCGTCCTCCATGACAGGCATCATCTCACCAGGGCGGTTTCCTTCCTCGATCAGGTAGACCTGATCAGCCAGCGGGTGGCGCGCCTGGTTGCCGACAGCTGCGAAGCTTTGATTGGCCTGCTCCAATGCTTGGTTGAAATCGAACTTGATGACCTGATAAT
Source organism: Chitinivorax tropicus (assembly GCF_014202905.1). NCBI lineage: Bacteria > Pseudomonadati > Pseudomonadota > Betaproteobacteria > Chitinivorax > Chitinivorax tropicus. The sequence goes on from NZ_JACHHY010000007.1 coordinate 113,236, forward strand.
CACCACCATCGGTTTCACTTGCGCTGTGGACCTTATAGTCCCAGCGGCAGGAATTGGTGCAGGTGCCCTGGTTGGGGTCGCGATGATTGAAATAGCCGGACAGCAGACAGCGGCCTGAGTAGGCAATGCACAGCGCACCGTGCACAAACACCTCCAGCTCCATGTCCGGGCATTCCTGGCGGATCTCCTCAACCTCTTCCAGGCTCAGCTCGCGTGAGAGGATGATGCGGGTCAGACCAAGGCTTTTCCAGAATTTGACCGCCGCGAAGTTGGTCGTGCTGGCCTGAACTGACAAATGGACTGGGACTTCCGGCCACTTCTCCCTTACCATCGCGATCAGGCCAGGATCGGCCATGATCAAGGCATCTGGCTTCATTTGAATGACCGGTTCCATGTCGGCCAGATAGGTTTTTACTTTCGCGTTATGCGGCAGAATATTGCTGGCAACAAAGAACAGTTTGCCACGCGCATGTGCTTCTTCTATGCCTTGTTGCAATTGCTCCAGTTTGAACTCGTTATTGCGCGCGCGCAGGCTGTATCGCGGCTGCCCAGCATAGACGGCGTCTGCGCCGTAATCAAAGGCCGCACGCATCTTGTCGAGCGTGCCAGCAGGTAATAGCAGTTCAGGGGCTTTCAACATGATCTTGGCTTTGAAGAGGAGGGGCATGATTATACGCGCATTTAACTCCATGATAAATAAGTTCAAATATTCTTATTGATCAGGCGTGCTTGAAAGCGCATGTATTTGTTGCTTTTTTTTTAGATGAATTAAGCCATTGTCGCGTTCGGGCAAGTTGCAATATGATGTTTGGCTAACGTCAACTCCGACAAACGAATGCAAGTCCGTTATCCGAAATCATTTCTGATGCTGGTTGTGATTGGATTCACCCTGGTAGGGTTGCCTTTGGCCTTGGCGCTCATTACCAGTGCGCTGTCCATTGACAAGCTTTCCAAGCAAAGTCAGCGGGCGGTGTTGCAAGCAACCCACTTTGCACAAGGGGCACGAGAGCTGGCGGACGAAGTGGATCGGATGGAACGGAATGTCCGCCAGTACGCGATTCTGGGCGACGCTGATTTTCTGGAGGCCTACCACACGGCGCATCGTGACTTTGGCAAGACCATGGCGGGCTTGCGCCAGCTTTCGCTGCGTCCGCGCTATCGCCACTACCTGGAAAATGTCGGCAAGATCGAGGCGCAGATCAATAATGAGGTCAGCGCCTATGCTGCTTCGATCGATCAATTGGTGGGCGCGTTGGATCGTTATGAGGAACTTGGGCGCTCAATGAGTATCGTATTGAAGGAGAGCGATGCCCTCATCGAGCGGGAAGTGGAATCGATGAGCGACATGGCGGCGCACTCCCGCAATATTGTGTTGAAGCAATTGTGGATGATGATGCCGTTGGCGCTGTTGTTGATTATCGTTTTTGCCATGATGCTGGCAAAGCCGGTGCGTGGTATCGAGGCGGCCATTGCCCAGTTGGGGCAGGGCGATTTGCGCACGCCCATCGAGGTCGATGGCCCCCAGGATTTGCGGCGACTTGGGCAGCGTCTGGATTGGTTGCGTGAACAGCTGCGCGAGGTCGAGGAGCAGAAAACACGCTTTCTGCAACAGGTGTCGCATGATCTGAAGACACCGTTGTCAGCGTTGCGGGAAGGGGCAGATCTGCTGTCTGACGGCTCGCTGGGCACCTTGACCCCCACACAGAAGGAAGTGGCGGGAATCCTTCGCCAGAACTCGATCCGCCTGCAACGACAGATCGAGGAGTTGTTGCAGTACGGGGCGGTGCAGTCGCAAGCCCGCCAGGTGAAGCTTGAGCTGGTGCCGCTCAAACAATTGACCAGAAAGGTGATGACTGGTCTGCACATGCAGGCACTCAACAAAGAGCTGGATGTCAAATTGATCTGCCCCCGGGCTGTTACGGAGACAGATGCGGAAAAGCTCCGGGTGATTGTGGATAATCTGTTATCGAACGCAATCAAGCATGCCCCCCAACAATCCGTCGTCGAATTGCGGCTGGCCAGGAATGATGACCAACTTTGGGTCGAGGTGATCGACGAGGGGCCGGGGATTCCCAGGCATGAACGTAATAAGATATTTGAGCGCTTCTACCATCGCGCGGGGCCAGAGCAGGGGCCGGTTCCCAGCTCTGGGCTGGGTTTGGCCATCGTAGCCGAATTTGTCCGTGCGCTGGCAGGAAGCATTGAGATTTGTGATCGCGCGCAAGGAGCCCACTTCCGGGTTCGCTTGCCAATTGCATATTGGGCAGATGAGACAACATGATGAAGCATTGCATCGGTGCATTGCTGGTGGCGTTGTGTTTGGCAGGTTGTGAAGGATTGGTGGTGAAGCAGGATAAGACGGACCCTGCACGAACCGTCAAAGCAGAAACCGAGCCCAAGGCCGCTACACCCACAACACGCAATGAACTGGAAGAGTTGCTGCAATACTGGGAGCGTGTGCGGAAACTACCCGCTACTGAAATGGCTCGCGAGCTGGAGGTCGTACGTGCAGCGTATGTGAAGGATCGTAATGACCAGCGTCGTATCCAGCTTGCCATGCTCTATATGCAACCTGGTTCCCGCTCCAAGGAGTTGGAAAAAGCCAACATGTTGCTGGATTTAGCCCAGCGGGAAGGCAAGCAGGACGATGTCCGCAGACCGTTGATCGGACTGCTGGCCGTGCTGGCCTCGGAGATGAAGCGTCTGGAAGACAATGCTGAGCAGGCGGCTGCCAAGGTCAAGGAAGAACAACGCAAAGCGGAAACGGCACAAGAGCGCGCCGAGCAGCAGGCACTGCGGGCCAACGATCTGCAGACCAAGCTGGAAGCGCTGAAGACGCTGGAATTACAGCTGCGCAAAGCAGGCAGGAAGAGCTGATTGATGTCGGCAGCAAAAATATTGATAGTGGATGATGACGCAGACTTACTACGGCTGCTGAATCTACGGCTGGCCAGTGCAGGCCATGAAGTGGTGGCCGCCAGCAGCGGTGAAGAAGCGCTGGCTGCCGTTGCGACGAATCGGCCCTCGTTGATCATCACCGACTTGAGAATGGCGGGCATGGATGGCATGGCGTTGTTCGATGTGGTCCATCGTACGCACCCTGGCTTGCCGGTCATCATTCTGACAGCACATGGCAGCATTCCCGATGCAGTTGCCGCAACCCGTCGTGGTGTGTTTGGCTACCTGGCCAAGCCGGTGGACGGCAAGGTGTTGCTGGATGAAGTCGCCCAGGCGTTGCGCGCCGCAGCCCCTGCGGTCGAGGGACCTCATGCTGCGGCGTTCGGTGACGCGATTCAAACACGCAATCCAGCCATGCAGGATGTGCTGACCAAGGCAGCGTTGGTGGCGCAGGGCGATGCCAGTATCTTGATTCAAGGTGAGAGCGGCACGGGCAAGGAAGTATTGGCCAGAGCCATTCACGCCGCCAGCCATCGCCGGGATCAGCCTTTCATCGCCATCAATTGCGGCGCCATTCCAGAGCATTTGCTGGAATCAGAGCTGTTTGGGCACGTCAAAGGTGCCTTCACCGGCGCGCAGCGTGACCATGCTGGCCTGTTTCAAGCTGCCCATGGCGGCACATTGCTGTTGGATGAGATCGGCGACATGCCGTTGAGCTTGCAGGTCAAGCTGTTGCGGGTTTTGCAAGACCGTCAGGTCAGACCAGTCGGTGCGGTCAAGCTGGTGGATATCGATGTCAGGGTCATCTCCGCAACCCATCGGGACTTGCAGATGGCCATTCGTGACAACGCGTTTCGCGAGGATCTGTTCTATCGGCTGAACGTCGTGTCGTTGACGCTGCCGCCACTGGACAAGCGGCGGGAGGATATTCCCCTGCTGGCCGGACACTTTCTGCAAAATCTGGCCCCTCGCTATCGAAAAGACATCAACGGCTTTTCGCCAGAGGCCATTGAATTATTGGTAACCAACAGCTGGCCTGGGAATGTTCGGCAACTGCAGAATATCGTCGAGCAAGCGGTGGCCTTGTGTACCACCTCGGTGATCTCTGCAGCATCCGTTGAAATGGTGCTGTCGAGACAAGGAGAAGGGATCGCCTCTTTTGAAGAAGCCAGACGTGGGTTCGAGCGTGATTACCTGGTTCAACTCCTGAAGATCACCAATGGTAGCGTGACGCAGGCTGCTCGGCTGGCCAAACGCAATCGCACCGAGTTTTACAAGCTGTTGGAAAGGCATGAATTGGACCCTGCGTCGTTCAAAGATGACAAATGAGTGAGGCTGTCGTGATTTGACGACATATCAAGTGATTGTTTTGTAAGAATAAAAAATTTTCAATGAAAGGGCTGTCGCTAAACAGCGACAGCCCTTTGCTTTTTTGTTGATTGGCTGTTTTTCAAGTATTTGATTTTTAATGATTATAAATTCCTGGCATGAGTTGTGCTTTTATGTGATTGCCGATGCGAATTCCATCGGTCTGAAAAGGCAAACCATGAAAAGATTTGATACCACACTCTATGCAGTCAGCTTGACCGCCGGTATGGCGATGATTGGTTTGAATCTGCTCTCTGCTTATGAGACGGTGGAGTACAAACCTGAGTCGGTCAGACGCGCAGAGCAAGCTGACAATGCCATACCCAGCAAGCCGATCGATATCGCACAACCGATCAATCTGTCGCCACTGCCGAGTGTGGAGGACGTAGCAAAGCGTAATAAGGTGCTGGCACAAGAGAAGACGACGCCGCCGGGAAAAGTGATAGCCGTTGACTCCGTATCACCATCAGGCGGGAATTTTCAGGCGGTAGGCAACGGCGATGTGTGGACCAAAAAATAGGCAAAATTGAATGTTTGCATGATGAGTGCATAATTTGGAAAACGAGGTGCAAGTTTTGGCAGATTCGAACCGGATGTTGCGATCAGAGTATTTTCCGGAGTCTATCCAGGCAGAACGTTCAAATAACCGGCAAGTTCCTTGGTTGCCCACGGGTAGACAGTCAGTCATGTATTTTCTTGGTGGTACGGGAACAGAATTATCCGATCAACCACTCATGGAAGTATCAACACGAGAACTAAGAGTCATGTTGATGAGTCCATATAGTGAGCAGTTGAAACGATACCTGTATGCGGTGTCTCGGCATCCACGAGCCGCAGCAGAGCAAATTCATCTGGAATTGCTATTGAGCCTGTCTACGCTGACACGTTGGGCGAAGATCAGACGATTCCAGTTGAATGTGCGATTGTACGATGCGCTGCCGACTCAGCGTATCAAAGAGGTGTGTGGGGCAGGCGAGCCGTTTCGATCCAGTGAAGGCTTGTGGTGCTCTGGTATTTGGGCAGGGCAGACGCCGCAGATGGAGGCCGCCTGGGAAGACCCTTGTAATTTTTTGTACAAGCAGGATACACGCGAGTTGATCCAGTTTGATTCGACTGGTCGGCTGACCCGCAAGATTGATGTGTCACAGCCGCCCAAGTTACCGTATTTCGATGATGACGGTTGTCTGGTCGTCTCGATTTGATCAGTGAAAACTATTTTTAGTGTGCTAAACCAGCCAGCGAGGACCATAGCAATATGATTACCGATATCGACTTCTTCAATGTTCTGTCTGACGAAACACGCCGCCGTATGCTGTCGCTGCTGTTGACCGAAGATGAGCTTTCCGTGTGTGAGTTGTGCCATGCCGTTGATTGCGCGCAACCCAAGGTTTCCCGCCATTTGGCCAAAATGCGTCAATCCAAGCTGCTCGCGGTTCGCCGTGATGGCGTATGGATGTACTACCGTATCAACCCGCAACTGCCTGCCTGGGCATTCAAGATTGTCCAGCTGATGGCGCAAGCGGGTGAGTCCACCCAGCTGTTGGTGCGTGATCGCAATCGTCTGTTGTCGATGCCTGATCGCCCTGTCCGTGAAACACGTCCTACTGCACCGACCACTGTGACACCGATGCAGCCCCGTGTTGCTGGTAATACGGCAACCGTTTTTGACGCAGGCGTCCGTTTGGTGCGTTAACGTGTGCTGGTTCAACGCTGCTGGATAATCTGGGGTTCTGCCCAGGCAGGGCTGATGATGCCGTCATCGGTCAGCCCTGTTTTTTCCTGCATGCGTGCTGTAGCAGTATTGCGACACGATGGCTGACTTTGCTTTTCGATCATCCGGGGTGGGCCTATAATAGCGAGCCTGTCTACACTGCTTGCGAAACCTCACCATGCTTCGTTCAGTTATCGCCGACGCACATCGACTGGTCATCAAAGTTGGCAGTAGTCTGGTGACCAATGATGGTCGTGGCCTGGATCATCATGCATTGCAGCGCTGGGCTGCGGAGATCTCCGCGCTCAATCGGGCTGGTAAGGCAGTGGTATTGGTTTCCAGTGGTGCCATTGCAGAAGGCATGCAACGCCTCGGTTGGCGTATGCGCCCCAAGGCACTACACGAATTGCAGGCTGCTGCTGCCGTAGGGCAGATGGGGCTGGTTCAAGCTTACGAAACCTGTTTTCGGGAGCATGGGCTACGTACCGCGCAGATTCTGCTGACCCACGAAGATTTATCTGATCGCACCCGTTATCTGAACGCCCGTTCCACATTGCTGACTTTGCTCAGCATGGGTGTGATTCCCATCATCAATGAAAACGACACAGTCGTCACCGCCGAGATCAAGTTTGGTGATAACGATACCCTCGGCGCACTGGTCACCAATCTGATCGATGCCGATGCCTTGATCATCCTGACCGATCAACGTGGTCTCTATACCGCAGATCCCCGCAAACACCCCGATGCCAAATTCGTGGATGAAGCCGAGGCTGGCACAGCCGAACTTGAGCAGATGGCTGGTGGTGCCGGTAGCACTGTGGGCACGGGCGGTATGCTGACTAAGATCCTGGCCGCGAAACGCGCTGCCGGCAGCGGCGCACATACCATCATTGCATCCGGGAGGGAGCCCAACGTGCTGTCTCGCTTGGCTCAGGGCGAGGCAATCGGCACGCAGCTGGTCGCGCGTACCAGCCCATTGGCTGCCCGTAAACAGTGGATTGCTGATCATCTGCAGGTTGCAGGCAGATTGACCCTGGATGATGGTGCTGTGCAGGCGCTCCGCACGGATGGCGTCAGTCTGTTGCCTGTCGGCGTGGTCGATGTCCAAGGGGCGTTCCTGAGAGGGGAAGTGGTCAGTTGTCTCACATTTGAAGGGATGGAAGTGGCGCGTGGCCTGGTCAACTATTCGGCTGATGAGGCCCGTCGGATCATGCGTGTACCGAGTAAGCAGATTGAAAGCATACTGGGTTATGTCGATGAGCCGGAAATGATTCATCGCGATAATCTGATCGTTGTATCTCCCGCAACAGGAAAGGCGAAGTAATGCTCAAATACGTAATGTGGTGCTTGTTGAGCGCCGCCTCTGCAAGTGCAGTTGCCGGCGTCCAGGCTGGACAGTGGGAATTTACCGTCAAAAATGAAATGGAAGGCCTGCCACCGTCCCAGCATCCACTGAAGTTGAATAAATGTATTGCCGCTGAGGATGTCGATAACCTGCTGAAGATTGTGCCGATGGTGCCGGGCGCCACGCCTGATAGTTGCGAGGTGGCAAACCGTAAAGATGTGGCAGGCAAGGCGACTTTTACCCTGAACTGTATTGGCTACCCTAAGGTGAGCGCAGAGGGAGCAGCCCAGCTGGGCGCGACATCCGTGTCTGGTAATACCAAGGCCGTGTTGGATTCGAATACCTACAAGAAGAACCTGAACCAGACCTATACCGGCAAGCGCATGGGTGATTGTAAGTAAATCAGTTGCTTGGCGTTCATGGTGCACCCATTGCGCAAGGCAGTGGGTTGATTGTGGGTTGCGGTGGATATCCGTATGGGATGGTGGTTGAAACAAGTGAAGCCAGTTTGAACAAGGCCTAGTCACAACACCAACCTTGTTCAATTGTGCTTAGGTTTCGGTGCTGGCCCTGCATAAGGATTAAAGATGCAAGTAGATAAAGAGATCGATCTGTCGGGGTTGAATTGCCCTTTACCGATTCTACGTACCAAGAAAGCATTGGCGGACATGGCTTCCGGCCAGATACTGAAAGTAGTGGCCACAGACCCGGCCACACCTAAGGATTTCGATGCTTTTGCCAGGCAGACGGGCAACCAACTACTGCAAAGTGCCCAGGAAGAGGGCAAATTCCTGTTCTGGATGCAACGCAAGTAACGCTCGGCTGATCCTGTGCCGCTGCCGGTCAGGCACCGCCACTACATTTTGAATGGAGCAAGCCAAGCGAGGAAATCGTTGGCCGGCAAGGGTCTGCTGTAATAGAAACCCTGTGCCTCCTCACAGCCGATTTGTTTCAGTGCATTGACATGTTGAGGGGATTCGACCCCCTCAGCAATCACTGTCAACCCCAATTCATGTCCAAGCCGCACGATCATGTCAGCGATGCTGCTGCGCTCAGATTGGGTGCCCATATCTCGTACGAACGCCCGGTCAATCTTCAGACGATCAACAGGCAGGCGCTGTAGATAGGACAATGATGAAAAGCCGGTGCCAAAGTCATCGATGGCGAGGGTCACCCCCAGCGCTTTCAATTGTTGCAGGATAGGTTCCACATTGGCAGCACCCTGCATGGCCACGGATTCGGTGATTTCCAGCTCCAGGCGTGCTGGTTCGATACGCGTTTCTTTCAATACGCGGTCAACTGAGGCGACGAAATCCGGGTTGCGGAACTGCACCACCGAAACGTTGACTGCAATGCGCATCCAAGGGAAGCCTAGCTCCGTCCATTGTTGCGCCTGCTCGCACGCCACCCGCATGACCCAGTCCCCCAGCTCGATGATCATGCCTGAGTATTCCGCCAGACCAATGAACTGGTCGGGTGGGATGAATGCACCGGTATCGACAGGCCAACGTATGAGCGCTTCCGCACCGACAGGGCGCCCATCATGCAGGCTGATTTGAGGTTGGTAGAAAAGCTTGAGCTTCCTGGCGTCGATCGCAGCCCGCAGGTCATGTAGCAAGGTCAGCCGCTGGCGGGTATCCTGCTCCATTTCCGTGGTGTAATAACAGTATTGGCCGCGTTGGTCATTTTTTGCACGGTTCAGTGCAATGCTTGCGCATTTCAGTGCAACCAGACCATTGCCGTCAATCACATCAAGCCGGACCAGCCCAATCGTGCCGCCAACCCGAAGGTCATAGTTGCTGACCTCGAATGGTGGTGAGAACAAGGTCAGCAAAGCATCGGGCCGGATGTCCGACTCTGGGCCATAGATACCGAATGTGTCTGCATTGATTCTCGCCAGTTTGCAGTTGGCACCCAGTGCGCTGCGTAGCCGGTGGGAAATGGCCTTGAGCAGGCGGTCGCCATTTTCATGGCCCAGTGCGTCATTGATCTCCGAGAAGTGATCGATGTCCACCAGCGCAATGAGATAGCCTTCACAATGTCCGCTTTGCCGGTGATCATCAATGATCTGCAGCAACCCTGCCCGATTGGGTATCTTGCAAAGAATGTCGGAGAAAGCAAAATCGTGTAATTGCTGGAACAGCTCAACACTCTCAAAGCCAACTGCGATGTTTGTGCAGAATACCTCAAGCAATTTCAGGTCGATCTGTGCCAGTTGGCGATGCACGGGCAGATACACCACCATGCGATCACCCGCCCTGGAGCAGAAATACAGTGCAATTGCATATTGGTCATGGACATGGGCTTGTGTGTGCAGACAGCGGGCGATCAGGTCGCGGATATCCGCTTGGGGCAAGGTATCCAGGGGTTGCCCTATCCAACGCGACTGTGGCCCCGTGGCATTGACGATGGTTTCTCCCTCGGAATGTTGCTGGACACACACCAGACCTTCCGGTGTCTCCTCCAGCAGGGCCGACAGCTGGTTGATCACACCTTCGGTAAAGCTGTCCATCGTCCTGCGGGCAAACAGATCAGGGGCGGCGTGGACGATCCGATCCAGCCCGCGTTGGCCTGCTGCTATGGTCTTGAGCTGCTCATAGGACCGTAAAGCCGTGGTCATGGTGGTGAGCAGGCGTGTCAGTGTCAGCTCGGATTTGGTCTTGTAATCGTTGATATCGTAGTCGCGGATAGCGGAAAGCTCTGGTGCATAGCCAGGCTGGCCTGTGCGGAGCACGATACGGACATCGTGCTGGCCTAATTTGTCGCGGATGATCTTGACGAGATCCAGGCCTGCGTTCTCTTTCTCCATGACGACATCCAGCAGGATGACTGCGATATTCTGATGCTTGATCAGAATCTGCTCTGCCTCGCCTGCGGAGTAAGCATGGAGAAAATTGAGTGGGCGGTTCTGGATGATGGCATCGCGCAGGGCAAATGTGGTGACGTGATGAACCTCTTTGTCATCATCGACAATCAGGACCTGCCAAGCGTTTTTCCGGTCAGCGACTTCGACCTGCACGTCGAGTTCATCGACGAAATGTAGCAACTCGTCATCTTGGCTCATCTGCCCGCTCCCGGCGCGCGCAGTCTCGGGGCGATCAATGACGCGGCCAATATCGAACACGCGCCTTCCCTGACCTGGCTGCCGACTCCAATCTGCCCACCCAGTATGTTGGTCACGATGTTGTAGAAAAAATTCAATCCCAAGCCGTTGTCATCACTGCCCGGTTTGGTCGTAAAAAGAGGATTCCTGATTTTATCCATGTTTTCCGGTGGAATGCCAATACCGTTGTCACGCACTATCAGCGTAGCATGCAAGGGAACGCATTGTCGTGCAATTACATGTACTTTGCCAGCAGGCAGATCAATGAAAGTGTATTGTGGTGTGTCATGGCCAAAGGTGGGCGGTGGCACGGGAAGGTAACACATCTAGATATCACCTTGTAAATCAAGCTATAGCTGAAACAAGCAAAACTTTGGGCCAGGGGCGGGCGAGGGCATCACCGACTGTGTGGTGGCAACCCGCCATGTGCTTCGTCAGGTGGGCTGTGACCCGAACACCTGAGCCTGATGTGGGGGGCAGCCAGCTGTTCACCTATCGCGTTGGCCTGCGAGTCGGAAGGTGAGTGCTGGGTGTCATGGCTGCCGATGGCCGGTATGGACCGAGCCCGCCTGAATTGCGGAAGATCGGCGGAGGAACGGGCGGGTGAGCAGGTTGGTATCAACTCGTGCATGCGTATGTATGCTGCAGTATCGTGCATGGCAGATCCTCTGTGAATGGAACTGCTAACTGACACACGGTCTGATGGGATGCCCGCCAGGGAATGGCCTCGGGGGTGCCATCCTGCCATTGCGCGAAACCGCACAAGGCCCAGCGTGGATCTGCAACCATCTTGCCATTTGGCCGATCATAAGCTCACATTGCCCATTGCGAACTAGATGGATTCAATATAAACACTGCGGAAAGGCTTTGCAGGTAAAGAGCAACCTGGGTTAGCCGCCCAAAGCAGTCCATATTCACACACTCTGCCCGCACACATGGCCCGATGACCATGCCCACTGGAAATTGAACCCACCCAGCCAGCCGGTCACATCAACCACCTCACCGATGAAATATAGACCGGGGGCTTTCTTGGCTTCCATAGTCTTGGATGACAGCTCATTGGTGTCAACGCCGCCCAGGGTGACCTCGGCTTTTTTATAACCCAGGGTGCCGCTGGGCTTGAATGACCAGCTGTGCAAGTGCTCGCCCAGTGTTTTCAGCTGTTTTTCATTCAGCTGTTTGACTGGCTGGTTCAGTTGGTGTGTCTCAGCAAATGCGGTGGCGAAGCGTTTGGGAAGGCGTTGCGCAAGTAGATTGGCCAGCAGCATGTCGCTACGCCGGTGGGTCAGCAACCATTCTGTAGCGCTGTCATCTGGGAACAAGTCGAGGTGGATGTGGGTGCCGGGTTTCCAATAGGAAGAGACCTGCAGGATGGCGGGGCCGGATAGGCCGCGATGGGTCAGGAGTATGGCTTCTCGGAACCGGGCCTTACCAGACTGGGTAATGGCGTCGAATGAAATGCCGGATAGGTCGGCGTAGGGGGCAAAGTCCTCCGGTTGGAAGGTAAGGGGAACCAAGCCAGGTGCCAGCGGCGTGACATTCAGGCCGAATTGCCGGGCGATGTCGTAACCCAAGCCGGTGGCGCCGATCTGTGGAATCGACAACCCTCCGGTGGCGATCACTAACTTGTCACAGCTGATTTCGCCACGGCTGGTGGCCAGCAGGAAACATTCAGTCTTACGCTCGACTTTGTCGATCTTGCAGGGCATCAACCAGCTGACGCCGGCATCTTCGCACTCGTTTCGCAGCATATCGATGATGTCCTGCGCGCTGTCATCACAGAACAATTGCCCCAGGGTCTTCTCGTGATACCCAATACCGTGTCGCTCGACGAGGTCGATGAAGTCTCTGACGGTAAAGCGTGCCAGGGCGGATCGGCAGAAATGCGGGTTGTTTGACAGGTAATTGTCAGGCTTGGCATGCAAATTGGTGAAATTGCAGCGCCCACCACCTGATATGCGGATCTTCTCGGCAAGTTTTTCGGCATGATCGATGATGGCGACGCGTTTGCCACGTTGCCCAGCCACATGGGCGCACATCATGCCGGCTGCACCGGCGCCTACTACGACAACGTCAACATGCATGTTGGGATGACCACGAAATTGAGACAGTTTATCAGAATTGCATGGGTGGCCTGTCGATCGCGCATGGTGGCGACAGGGCGGTGCCCGTTGGGGGAGGCGGTCATCCGTGTTGCAGGGTGGTTGGCGCAACCAATGGCAGGTTGACTACAAAAGTGCTGCCGCGCTCGGGCTCAAGCGGCAATATCTCGATGCTGCCACCCAGCAGGCCGGTGATCAGGTTGTAACAGATGTTCATCCCCAGCCCACTTCCGCCTTCGCCAAGTCGGGTGGTGAAGAACGGATCGAAGACATGCTCGCGCACCTCTTTGCTCATGCCGCAGCCATTGTCGCTGTACAACAAGGTGACGCTGTCGCCTTCCGGAATGGTGCGGATCGAGATGTCGCCTGATGGGCGCCCATGAAAACCGTGGATGACCGAATTGTTGATCAGATTGGAGAGGATCTGATCTATCGGCCCCGGATAGCTGTCCATCTGGATGCCTTCGGTCAGGTCGGTACGGATCTGATAGGCCGTTTTACGCAGACTGACCGACATCAACGAAACCACGCCGACAATGGTTTCCTTCAAGTCGAAGTGGCGTCGTTGCGTGTTGGTCTGGTCAATGGCGACTTGTTTGAAGTTGGATACCAGATCAGCGGTGCGTTCCAGGCCATGCAGCATCAACTGAGTAGCCATGCGGGATGTGGTGAGGTAATCCTCCAGCTGAGAGCGTTTGATTCCCTGTTGGTTGGTGAGAGCCGATTCGAATTCATGTAGCTTGTGCTCCAGCGTAGAGGCCACGGTCAGGCAATTGCCGATCGGGGTGTTCAGCTCGTGCGCCACGGCAGCCACAATCGAGCCCAGGGCAGCCAGCTTTTCAGATTGAACCAGCTTGTCTTGCGTGTGTTGCAGGTGGTCGAGCGCTTTCTGAAGCCGCTGGTTGGTTTGTTGCAGATCCTGTGTGCGCCACTCCAGGGCCAATTCGCGGCTGTGCAGGTGTTGATATTGCCTGACGCGGTTGAGCAGCAGGTTGTCATCAATCGGCTTGACTAGATAATCGATCGCACCGACAGCGTAACCTCGGGAGATGAACTCATCCGCCCGATATACGGCTGTGATGAAGATGATCGGTATATTCCGTGTACGGGCAGTCATCTGCAGATGATCTGCGGTTTCGAATCCATTCATCCCTGGCATATGGATATCGAGCAGGATCAGATTGCACTCGTGCTCCATGGTGGCCATCAAGGTGGCCTCGCCCGATGCCGCCTCAATGATGTCGCACCCCGGCAAGCGGGACAATAGAGCCTTCAACGTCAGACGATTGCTGGGGTTATCATCTGCAATGATGATGGTGAAGCGAGGATCGAATTCATCCATGATGTCATTCCCTGGGATACCGGTAGATATGGCTGCCGGGCTTATAAGGGACAAAACCCATCTCCAATACCGTCAGATTGATGCCGTCCTGCGGGCCGAGCACGAGAAATCCATCGACATGAAGTGAACAGGCGAATTTCCTCAACACCTCGCGCTGCAATGCGAGATCAAAGTAGATCAGTACATTACGGCATACGATCAACTGAAATTCGTTAAATATTCCCTCAGCTGTAAGTGTATGACGATAGAACAGGATTTGCTTGCCTAACCAATCGATTGCCTTGATGTAGTGCGCGCTTGGCTGGATGTAATCCTCGAAATGCCGGACGCCACCGCTGGTCAAGTAGTTGGCTTGGTTCTGGGGCAATTCATGGCTGGGGAACAACCCAGCCTTGGCTGCTTCGAGTTGGTAGGCATTCATGTCGGTGGCGAACAAGTGGCTGCGTTCGAGCAAGCCTGCCTCGTGCAACATGATCGCCAGGGAATAAGCTTCCTCCCCTGTGGCGCAGCCTGCTGACCAGATCTTGATTTCAGGAAAGCTGGCCAGATAGGGAAAGACATGCTGTCGGACTTGCGCCAGCTGCTCTGGGTGGCGGAAAAAGCAGGTGACATTGACGGTCAGCCCGGCAATCAGTTGTTGCAATAGCATGGGCTCAGTCAAGGCCAGGTACTGAAATATGGAAAACCGCTGGATGCCCAGCGCCTGCATCTGTGCTTTCAGCAGACGCCGCAAGCTGTCACGCTGATAGTGGCGGAAGTCGTAACCACATTGCTGGGACAATGCCTCCAGAAACAGCTCCAGCAAAGGCCCGTGAGGCACCTCTTGATCATCATGACTGTGCACCGCCGCTGCGAGCAGGCTGGTGATCGTGGATAGCTTCGCGACGCTGTCATACTGGCCGGTAGCCCGGGCCGAATCCGGCATGGATCGCGCTGTGCCACATTCATCGCTGTCTTCGATCAAGACACGGGCTTGGGCTTGACGCAACGCTGCACAGCCCGCTGTGCCATCCTGCCCATAACCACAGAGCAGTACTGCGATGCAGTCGCGCTGGTACTCCGATGCCAATGAGGCAAACAGGGCGTCGATCGATGGACGGCTGTATTGGATCTTTCGATCCTGCGTCAGATACACCATGCCATGCGCGACCTTCATGTGGTAGCCGGGCGGCGCGATATAGAGGGTGCCCGGTTCGATCGTCGTCAGATGTTGCGGCATGATGACTTGATAGTCTGTCCGCACCTTCAGTAGCTGATCGAGCAGATTGGGTTGATGCTCGTCGAGATGTTGCAGGACAAACAGCGATACCTTGCCAAGTGGCAAGTTGCTGACCAGATGCAGTATCTTGTCCAGGCTGCCTGCAGAGCCCGCCATCGCTATCGCACGGTAGCTGGCTGCAGGCTGGGTGGATGGCTGTTGCAATACCTGCTTGACCGGCAGACCCAGCCGTATCAGCCCATGAGCCAGGGTGGCATGATAGGCGATGATCTTCAGCGCTGGCGTTTTGCCCAGATGGCTCGCTAACAGCTCGATGGCCTCTCGCCGCAATGTGTCGGCATCATAGAAGCTGACCTCGACCGTCTTGATGGCCTGGTCATCAAACGCAACCTGCAATGCCTGGCCCAGCTCCGCTACTGCAGCGGGGTGGTCTTGTCGGCCAAGGACGGCTAAATGGCAGGTGGGCGGGAGTTGATGGAGGGTGATGGTCATCCTTGCCGACCGGTGCGCCAACGTGAGATCTTGGCCAGCAGCATGTCATAGTCCACAGGCTTGGCCATGTAATCATCAGCGCCCGCCTGCATCACCTCGGCTTGGTCGATGGGTGCGGCCTTGGCGGTGATGGCAATGACAGGCAGGCCATTCAGGGCCGGGTTGGCGCGGATCGACCGAATGGCTTCGTTACCATCCATTTCCGGCATCATGATGTCCATCAAGACGACATCCACAGCCTGCTGGCCGAGCACGTCGAGCGCACGTTTGCCATTGAGCGCCGTGACCAGCTCGGCGCCGTAACGCTCCAGTGCCGCCGTCATCACGAACAGATTGCGGGGATCGTCGTCAACCAGCAGGATCTTGCATCCACTCAACAATTGTTCATTACCGACATCGACGCTGGGGGTTTGCAGCGCAATCCGCTCCTGTGACACACCGCGCAGGAAACGCTCTACGTTTTCCTGCAGGCGTTGTTCAGATTGATCTGTCTTGACAATGATGCAGTCTGAGTAGCGTTGCAGTTGTTGGGTCTGTTCATCGTCAGTGGGCTGGTCGGCAAAGAAGACCAAACCGATACTTGGGTTGGCCACCCTTAACTTGGCGGCGATGCTGAGTGCCTGATCCACATCCTGATGCAGACTGATGATGGCCAATCGGCTGTCGTATTGCTGCTTCAGCGCCTGCCAATCACTGTCTGGCACCACCGCCAGAGTGGCATGGCGAGTGCCCAGCAGCTGGGCCAGCGACTGTGCGTGAGTCTGGTCTGGGTCGATGATCAAGATGCATTGCCTGCTTTCATGGTCAATGGCTTTCAGCAGTGCGCGCTCGGCCATGGTCAGGCCATCATCATCGACGGGCTTCTGCAGGTAGCCGATGGCGCCCTGTTTCAGCAATGCCTCATCACGATCTCTGGCGGATACGATATGCACTGGAATCTGCGAAAGCAATCGATCGCGTTTCAGCTCGTGCAACACCTGCCTGCCATCCATGTCTGGCAGCTCCAGATCGAGCAAAATCCCTTGTGGTTGATGTTTGCGTGCCAGGTCGATGCCTTCTTGCCCGGTATTGGCCACCAGCGTTTTGTAGCCAAGGCGGTTGTTCATGGCCAACAAGCTGCGACCAAACGTCACATCGTCATCGATCAGTAAGATGGTGGCGTCGTCCGGGTTGAGGGTATGGCGATCATCACAGACCGCTTCCGTGGTAGGTGGCGGGGCGGCCATTGTGGATGGGGTGGGTGCATGTTGTGCGATGTCATGTGGCAGGTGCAGTGTGAATTCACTGCCTTTGCCGGGCTCGCTCGACAAGGTGATGGTGCCACCAAGCATCTGTGCGAAACGCAGGCTGATGGTCAGCCCCAGCCCCGTGCCACCAAACTCACGCGAGGTGGAGCCATCCGCTTGCTGGAAGGCCTCGAATACCAGAGCGCGTTTTTCTTCTGGAATCCCAATCCCCGTATCACGCACGCTCAGATAAATCGGTAACTCGGCGTCCGGATCATGGCCAATGGTGAGCGTCACCCCGCCAAGACGGGTGAATTTGATGGCATTGGCGATCAGATTGCGCAGGATCTGAGACAATTTGTCCCAGTCCGAAACAAACGTGCCACGTAAATCGTCGATCACGCTGAAATTCAGCCCTTTGTCTTTGGCCAGGTGCTCGAACATGCCCTGCATTTCGATGCTGACTGTCTGACTGGCAATCGCATCGAGGTGCAGATCCATCTTGCCGGCCTCCACCTTGGAGAGATCAAGCACGTCATTGATCAGGCGCAACAGCTCCTGCCCAGAGCGATGAATCACCTTGGCCCATTCAAATGCATCGTTGCCCAGCTTGGCCGCCCCGTCATTGCACATCATCTTTGACAGCAGGATGATCGAGTTGAGCGGGGTGCGCAGCTCATGAGACATATTGGATAAGAACTCGGATTTGTACTGATTCGCCTGCGCCAGCTGCGCTGCCTTGGCCTCCTGCTCCTGTTGTGCATCCTGCAGCTGCTCGTTCTGTATCAGCAGCTGCTGACGCTGTTCCTCCATTTGTGCATTGCTTTGGCGCAGCTCCTCGGCTTGCTGTTGCAGTTGCTGCTGTTGCTCCTCCATCTGCGTGTTGCTCTGTTGCAGCTCCTCTGCCTGCTGCTGCAGTTGCTGCTGTTGGGTTTCCATTTGTGCGTTGATTTCCCGCAACTGTTCGCTTTGTATCCGCAGCTCGCGCTCGGCGGCTTCACTGGCGGACAGCAAGTTTTTCACCCTGGCGCGCTGATCGGCAACGTAGAGAAGCGATGCCAGCATGCTGGCTGCATTGCTCAGGAATTCCAGCTTCAAGTCGTCAAAAGCGACCACGCTGGCCAGCTCGATCACCCCAATCAATTCTTTCTCGTGCAGGAGCGGATAAGTGTAGGTGAACTGGGGTGGAACGGCGGTGGTGCCGGTGATGACCGGATCGATTTGGTTGTGATGCCCAACGGCGAGGATGATGGGCTTGCGCTCGCGCCCAACCTGTCCGACCGCGCCCTCGCCCAACGCGAATCGCGCACCAATGTGGGCGCGTTCGATGTGCATATAGCTGCCGATCAGCTCCAGCTGTCCTGAAGTCCCCGAGTAGATGTAGAACACACCACGTCCGGCGTCCAGATACCGGCTCAACAGTGAAATGGCGGTGTCCGCCAGTTGCTCGGTATTCAGATCCCCCGTCAACGCAGCGGAGATCTTGCTGTACCCATCTTTCAACCAATTGCGCCGATCATTTTCAAGCTTACCGGCCCGCAGCATCCGGATCATCTCGTTGATGGCCTTGCCCAAGCGGTCTTGATCCGAGGCAAGCTCGACTTCATCGGTCAGATTGCCTCGTCCGATGCTTTCCGCTCGGGTAGCAAGGCGTGCCATGGTGTTGCTCATGAAACGGATGCGAGCCATCAGGCTGGTGGTGTCGCCAGGGCGTAGCGGAATGTCGGAAGAGACATCCCCCGCAGCCAGGCGGCTGGTGATATGGGAAGCGGTATCAGGCTCGCCACCAAGCTGCCTGATGATCGAGCGTGCGGTTTGAAAGCCAATACTGCCAATGATGAGCAGTAAGGTGCCACAGAGCCCCAACACAATATACAAGGCTTGGTTTTTGGTGGCGACGGCCTGGCCGGATCGGCTGGCTGCGATCTCCACATTGTATTGGCGGTGTGCTGCCACCTCGGTGAGCATCTGGCTGCTGATTTGGTTCAGCTTGGCCTGCGCCGACTGGATTTTGTCCTCGCTGTCAGTACGCTTTCGCAGCTCCTCAAGCAACAGATCCAACTGTGTGGTGTAGCGGACCCAAAGGTCTTTCTCTTGCAGCAGGTAGCTTCTGTCTTTGTTGTCTGCAATGCAGTCCGTTCCGAGGCAGCCATCTGTCTCGTACTTCAATATCGTGGCTTGCACCTGTTGCCGATACTCACCTATTTTGCTTTCCGTCTGCGAGATTTCCTGGTTGTCCGACGCATGGATGCGTCGGAGCGTCTGCTGTTCCAGGCGCAGAAAATACTGGTTCAGGTCAGCCAGCAGGATCAGGCTGGGAATGGCGTTGATGTTGCCATTGTTGGCATCGTCGTAGATCTCCTCCATCTCGTACCGGCCAACCATAGTGATGGCCAGCAGGCCGATCACCGCGGTGATGGTCAGCAACATCATTCTTGCCGTGATGCTTCGGAACATGGTGAACACCTTGCCAGCATGCCTGAACACTTACATTTTGGTATGCAATGTGCGAAAAGCCATCCCATTTGGCATGGCCATGGTGGGTGCATGTCATTTCGGCGTGGAGGAGGTGGCGTGGCGGGCTTGTTGGGGCCGATCTGGCGACCGGCCCGTGGTGTCAATGAATTGTTGAAGCTGAATCGGCGGGAATCACTTCGGCAGGGTCTGGGTGACCATTTCGCGGTTGATCTTCCAGGCGCCTTGCTCCAATACCATGTCCAATTGCTTCATCACATTGTCTGAATAGCTGTCAGACCGGTAACGCTGTAGGAAATTGACCTGGGCTTTGTCTTTGCCCTGCAGCTTGATCGAGATGTCTTCCACCACCACCGAGATGCTGCCGGCCTTGGCCAAGCGGGCGCGACGCTGTGCCTGCCAATTGCTGTTGGGCTGCTGATTTTCGGGAGAGAAACTGTTGGCATAGTGGCTGGCAAAGGCATCGAACTCCTTTGCGCGCCAGGCGGCGGCCCATTGTGTCACGGTCTGGCGAATGGCCTCCTCTGGGGTGCCCGCCATGGGTTTGGCCGCTGGGGCCTGGGCCGGCAAGCTGGTGGGGGTCAATGCAGGTCGCCCCGCCATGGCCGCCGACCGATCTAGCGGCATGGCGCTGGGCAGGTCGGTCGGGCACTTGAAATCATCATCGTTGATCAGATGCTTGTTGACCTCATCATCACCAGGCAGTGCGCTAAGCCCCAAAGCGGGCAGCAGATCGTGGGTGGCGGCCAGCACCCGGATTTCCGCCAGCCTGCGGTCATGGCGGGCCCGCACCACCGCGCGGCGGGCTTCGAACAATTCATTTTCCGTATCCAGCACGTCCAGCAATGAGCGTTGCCCGATATCGAACTGCTGACGATAGGCATCCCGCGCTTTGGTGGTGGAAAGCTCGTGTTGCTCCAGATAACCTTGCTGCTCTTTCAGGCGCAGATTGTCATTCCAGGCGATGCGGGTGATCTGGCGGATATCGCGGCAAGCCTTTTCCCGCTGATCCACTGCCGTGTACATGTTCTCCGCTGCGGCACGGATACGGGCCTGATCGCCACCACCGTTGAACAGGTTGTAGTTCAGCACCAAACGGATGCTGCCATCCTTATGTGTGCCATCGATCCCGTCACGGTCGCGATCCACGGCTTGGCTGGCCCGCAGCTCCAATGTCGGGTAATGAGCGGATTTCCGTTCGTTGACATTCGCCTTGGCGGCCTGGATGTTGGCCTTCGCCGTCTGGATCAGCGGATTGCGGCTGACCGCTCTGGGCATCAGCTCTGCATTGGGTGGCAGCTTGCCTTGTAAGTCCGGCAGGGCCTCCAGTGCGCTACGGGGACTTCTCCCGATCAGGCGCTCGTAACGGGCGCTGACATCGTGCAGATTGCTGGCCTCGGTCAGCCAGTTGGATTCAGCCAACGCCAAGCGGCCACCTGCCTGCTCCAGATCGACCCGACGGCCAACCCCGGCGGTGACCCGTTGCTGGATCTGATCATGGATTTCCTTATGAACGGCGTAATTTTCCTGTGCCAATGTGGCCAGCTGGGTGTAACGTTGTACATCGATGTAGGCGCGCGCGGCCTCCAGTGCGGCGTCATCGGAAGCCGCCAGCAACTCGTAGTAGCGGGCTGCTGCGGTAAAGCCGAGGCGCTCGATGTTGCTGCTGACGCCAAAACCGTCAAAAATCAACTGACGAAGCTCAATTGACGCACCTGGGTGGTTGAAAGTCGTCGATTTGACCGAGGGGCTTTCCTTGTGCTCCCGGCCTGCATAGGCGTTCAGATCGACACGAGGCAGCCAGCCACCTTTAGCGGCTTTTTTGTCTTCCACCGCAGCCTTGAAGCCGTGCCATTTTGCGGTGACTTCCGGGTTGCGTAATACGGCTTGCTCGGCGGCTTCCTTGAGAGATTCGGCGTATGTAGTGAGGGGCAAGGCCAAGAGGACAAGTGTCGCTGCAACGGGCTTTAGTCGATAATTCATGGGTCAGCTTCTCAGGTAAGTTTACATGTGGAATTGGTAAACCATTTGTATCGGGCAGCGTGACTGCTCCGTCTATTTCTCTATTGTCACTTCCAGGAAATGACATATTCATCTGCAATCTGCTATTACTTGGCGCAAATGCTTGTTGGTATTGTATTTGGCATTTTATATTGGAAATTCGGCGGTTAGATAGAATGGTAAACCATTATATTTGTTTGTTGTTATATTAGGGACGGTAACTTGTTCCTGCTGAAGCATCGGCCAACCTGCAAACGAGCGAGCCAGACCAGATGGTGGGGGCTCGTGACATTGATTTTCGGCACCGCCATGACCTGGGCTGCGGATCTGGATCGTATGCAAAGAATGTTAGAGCAACAATTCGGGAAAGCCACGTCACATGTCATGGCAGATCTGCGGCAGATGTTGATCGATACCAAGCCCGCCCCGGAGTTGGATAAGTTGCAGCGTGCCAATGAGTTCTTCAATCGACGCCTCCGTTTTGTGGATGATAAAGTGCTCTGGGGGCGAGATGACTATTGGGCCACGCCGGTCGAGACCCTCGGCAAAGGGGGAGGGGACTGCGAGGACTTCAGCATAGCCAAGTACTTTGCGTTGCGGAGCCTGGACGTGGCGGAATCGAAGCTCCGCCTGGTGTATGTCAAAGCAAGGGTGGGTGGTGGCAACAGCACGACCTTCCAGGCGCACATGGTGCTGGCCTATTACGCACAGCCCGATGCTGAACCGCTGGTGCTGGACAATCTGATCGGTGACATCCGGCCCGCGTCACGGCGACCTGATCTGTTACCGGTCTTCAGTTTCAATGGCGAAGGCATGTGGGTGGGGAATGGTGGCCAGCCGCAGCCGATCGATCGTCTGTCGCGTTGGAAGGAACTGCTGCTGCGCATGCATGCAGAGGGCTCGGACAATTGAGGATGTGATATGAGTTTACTGAAGCGACTCTGGTTGACCGCGCTGGGGGCGACCTGTGCAGCGTTTCTGATCGGTTTTGTGATCAGCATGATCAATGCCCGGTCTTATCTTGAACAGCAATTACGCGCCCAAAGCCAGGACAGCGCGACTGCATTGGCATTATCGCTGTCACAGCAGAGCAAGGACAAAGCGACTGCCGAGTTGATGGTCAGTGCGCTGTTCGATGGTGGGCACTTCGAGCTGATCCGCCTGCAAGACGTGCAAGGCCAGGTGATCACCGAGCGCAATGGTGGCGCCCGATCCAGCACCGTGCCAAGCTGGTTTGAGGGGACATTCCATATCACCGTTCACCCAGGGCAGGCTCAGGTCAGTGATGGCTGGAAGCAGTTTGGCCGGGTCACCGTGGTGGCACATAGCAAATTTGCTTATGAATCGCTCTGGCAATCTGGCATCTGGTTTCTGCTGACCATGCTGGCGATTGGCCTGGCAACGGGCTTGCTGCTCACAGGGCTTTTCAATTGGGCCAAGCACCCAATTGAGGACTTGATGGCCCATGCCCGCGCAGTATCGTCCCGCCAATATAAAACCATGGCCGAGCCGTCCGTGCCCGAGCTACGACGTGTTGCCAGCGCATTCAATACCATGGTTCGCCAGGTTCGTGAGATGTTTGCTGAGCAGTCCGCCCGCATTGAAGCCCTGCAACGCGAGGCCAGTAAGGATCTGCTGACGGATCTGCCCAACCGAGCGTTTTTCCTGGGTCGGCTACGTGACCAATTGGCGGATGAGACAGCCCCCCCACAAGGCATGCTGGTGGTGTTAAGGCTGATCGGGCTCACCCAGTTCAACCGAGATCTTGGTCGTGACGCAGTGGACTTGGTGCTGATCGGGGTCAGTGACAAATTGAAAACCATCGTGGCGACCCTGCCGGATAGCCTGGGTGCCCGTCTGAACGGTGCGGATTTCGCCCTGCTGTTGCCAAGCGCCACGCCAGAAGAAGCAGAGCAGATTCTGCACAACTGGCTTCAAGCTGCCCGTCAGGCGGTGGCAAAACTGAACCCGGATACCCAAGGCGTGGTGTGCGCCGGGCTGGCACACTACAGACATGGTGAAATGGAACGCGATGTACTGAGCCGGACTGATCACGCGCTGGCGCAAGGTGAAGCAGGCGAGTCCGGCTGGGCTGCCGCGCAGGACCTGCAACAACTGAGTGCTGCACCAGAGCGGGATTGGCTGTTGATGTTGTCTCGGGCCGTGGAACAAGCTTCGTTTGAATTGGCCCGCTTCCCTGTGCTGTCGATGGAAGGCCGAGAGCTGCACGAAGAAGCCTTGCTACGCCTGACCGACCCCGACAGTGGACAGCTTCTCACTGCTGGCCAATTCATGCCCTGGGCGCAGCGGCTGGGCATGACGGCGGAAGTGGATATGGCGGCGGTGACATTGGCCTGCCAACACTTGCGCCACGAGCCGGGCGAAATCTCCGTCAATATCTCACCCGCCACGCTGGGCACACCCGGCTGGCTTGACAAGGCGAAGAGCCTGTTCGAGTCCAATCGGGATGTTGCAGGCCGTCTGCTATTCGAAATCAATGAGGCAGGGTTGTCACAGCAAGGCGATGCACTGCAGGCCTTTACCGAGATGGCTAGGCGCTATAAGGTGAGGGTCGGGGTGGAGCACTTTGGCCGCACCTTCTCCAGCATCCCCTCATTGTACGAGCTGAACTTGAGCTTCCTGAAAATCGACGCAGGCTTGATCAGCGACATTGGCCATCAGCCAAGCAATCAGCGCTTGGTGAAGGCTATAGTCGCCATCGCGGCCAACGCCCAGTGCCAAGTCTATGCCGAGGGCGTGCACACAGCCATCGAGCACGCCGTATTGGTCACACTGGGCCTGAACGGCTATACCGGCCCTGAGGCGACACGTAGATTGGCATAGTGATTCACCGACCGGGGCCAGGGCTGCGTGCCCAGGCCTACTGGTAAAGATAGCCATCATTATCGGCAGCCCGGGTTGATCCTTTCCTGCGGAAGATCATCACCCGTAGCGGTGCCAATGTAGGTTATGCCACCGCATACCTGCTGCCTGAAAGGCCGAGCGCGTATCCATGTTCGCTATGCCATCTGAGCCATGTGATTGCAGGCTAGATCATCTTCCAAAATCTGACATATCCTTCATTTTCCAGGCAGGAAATCACCAAAGCGTCAAGCCATTACCATAAGCTTCCGCCTCTGGTGGGGTGGTGAGACCTTTCGTGGTGATTACCATATCTCCCGCGAAGAGGCACTGCACTGGTCGTTATGGG
Source organism: Chitinivorax tropicus (assembly GCF_014202905.1). NCBI lineage: Bacteria > Pseudomonadati > Pseudomonadota > Betaproteobacteria > Chitinivorax > Chitinivorax tropicus. The sequence continues at coordinate 137,729 of NZ_JACHHY010000007.1, forward strand.
ATGTCATCGAGCCGTGCCTTGATAAAGCACGTATGAAAAAAGGGACACCGAGATTAAAGCAGAGGGGGCCCAAAGATAGATCTGCCCACCCCATCCCTTATGCTTTTTACCTTGGGGTGACCTATTACCCCTTGGTCAGAGCCGGAAATGGCGGGCTGTTTGAGAAGGAACACATACCAGAAGCAGAAATCTCTCTCCGAGAACGGACTGCTAAAGTCTCAGGTGCCTTATACGGCTTAGTCGTTGACAACACCATTGAGTCCCAACCCGGTGGTGGAATATTTAGTTTGATCTGCCTCAGCTATGATACGGGCGATGCCCGTCGGCTAATTAAGCCAATTCTCCGTTTCAAATCATGAAGTATGCAAGATCATGCCGGTGTGCCTTTCCCAATGCCAGCTCAATTGTGCAATTCAATGGCAATGCCATGAAGAACCTGCTCCATATATTCAATGCTATTCATGCCCTGATAAATAGCAGGATTTTCAAACCTGAGGAAACTATGCAATGACCAGTGGACTGCCACTTTGGGGTGCTAGGGGAGGTTCCAATACCCTCCGTGTGACGTGATGCCAGACATTGCTATCGCCATTGATGCTTTCGGTAAGGCAATTGCCATGAGCGTGTCAACCGCCATGCATAAGCCCGGGCTAAGATTTTGCAGCTTGGTGGGTGAATGACATTTTTCGTAGTGGCATCTGCCTTGGCCTGACTTTGATCAGGCACTATTTTTGTTTTATTTGTTTATTTTTGGATTCTTAATTTAATTGTCATGTTGCAGATGAATTGAATGCTCGTGAAGTAAGGAAAAATCAGTTAAACTTTTGGCATATATCTCTAGGTCGCTTTATTCATATTTATTAATTAATATATTGTTGATTCATCAGAATTTTCCAGGCCAATTCCGCCATCTTGCCCTGCATTATGCCAACCAGCCTGAACACCAAATCATTGCCATTGGCCGTCAGGGATGCCCTGGCCTGCCGGGGGTGCGCACTCTCACATATCAACTGCACCGGCAACCGGTAAAAGGTAGCCACCACTATCTACGCACATTTGAATCGGGTGTGTTGCACGGCCAAGCCGTGGTTAGGCTGTTGCTGCAGCTCAAGCAGCACGGCTTTCTGCCGGATGTGATCGTAGCCCACCCTGGTCGGGGAGAAAGCCTGTTTGTCAAAGAAGTCTTTCCCGAGTCCAAGCTGATCCATTTCTGCGAGTGGTACTACCACCCCAGCGGTGTCGATGCGGGCTTCGACCCGGAATTTCCTCTCTCCTTGGATGACCAGGCGCGCATCCGCACCCGTAATGCCATGCATCTGCTGAATCTGGAACAGTGCGATGTAGCGGTTGCGCCCACACACTGGCAAAAGCAGGTGCACCCTGCCAGTTATCACAACAAAATCCAGGTGATTCACGAAGGCATCGACACCGCCCTGCTGGGGCCCAATCCACAGGCCGAGTTCACATTGCCCAATGGTCACACCATACGCACCGGCGACCCGGTGGTGACCTATGTAGCCCGTAATCTGGAACCCTACCGTGGCTTTCATGTGTTCATGCGCACCCTGCCTGCGCTGTTGGCTGCGCACCCCACGTGCCAAGTGATGATCGTGGGCGGCGACAGCGTGAGCTACGGTAGCAAACCCAAACATGCCACTGGTTGGAAAGAGGCATTGCTGCAGGAGGTGTCAATAGACCCTAACCGCGTGCATTTCCTCGGCAAGATCCCCTATGACCGCTACCGCTTGCTGCTGCAGATCTCAGCGGCACATGTCTATCTGACCTATCCGTTTGTCTTGAGTTGGTCGCTGCTGGAAGCCATGGCCACCGGTTGCTTGGTGATTGGCTCGGATACGCCACCCGTGCGCGAGGTCATTCAACATGGTGTCAATGGTTTGTTAGTGCCGTTTTTTGATCAGGCACGGCTGGTAAGGACTTTGCAGCATGCACTGAGCCATCCCATGGATTATCAGGCCTTACGCAACGCTGCGTGGCAGCAGGCACAAGGGTATGCCAGGGAGCGGGGTCTGGCGACATATGCGACGCTATTTGGAGCTAGTTGAAGGCATCACCAGCACGCAAAAAGACACATATAGTGTGACCTAGTGAGGTCAACCGCCACAATAACAATCAGCGAGTACATTGATGAACCCGACACCAGAACAGCTCACCAATCAATCACGACCGCGTCTGACGACAAGGTTGATCCAATACGCCTTGTCAGTATCGTGTTTGGCAGCCGCTGCAGCTTGGGTCAACTACCTGATTGCACCCCCCGCGCCCGAAGCGCCACCTGAGGAGGCACCAGCGGCAGTGCCGCCCAAACCGGACAACTCCTTACATTTTAACCCAGCAAACTGTAAACCTGGCCATGGCGAATTCGTGTATGCGGCGTTAGGGCGCTCTGTGCTGCGTATTCCCTACCGAACCCAGCTCTTTCTGCAGCCTTACGCGAAAGATGATCGTGATTGGGCCAAGCTGCCATTGGCGCCAGACCCGGCAGAGCCCGAGGGCTGCTATGGTAACCCGACCAGGGTGTTGTTCATGTACTACCCCATCCCGAGCCTGACGATTCCGGCCACTGCGGACCAACCGAGCCGCACCGTTGACCCGAGGAGGTTTGAGCTGATCACGAACATGGGGAGAAACTACTATATGCAGGAGCTGTATGAAGACATGTTCGAAAAAGGGAAAGCAAACAAAAAAGGCAACTATGACTGCACCCCGCATACGCCAGACTTGATTGGCTGCATCCCTCGCACTAACCCAACCGCTGGTGTCTATCAAGCTCGCCCTGAGCGTTACCAGGCACCGGCACAACGTCCCTTCACCATTGAGTGCCTCGATTATAACTGGCGTTGCGGTGTTAATTATCGAACAGTCGGGGACATCAATATTGACTATATTTTCAATTTCCAGCAGCTGCCATTGGAGCACGTCATCGCTTTCGATAAATATGCACGAGAGCACGTGATCCAACTGGTTGTGCAGGACTATGCATGGGCGGCTAATCCAGCTGTCAAACAAACCGCATCAAACTCTGTGATCAATAAGTAAAGGTAATTGGTATATGGACGATAAGGTAATAAACGTTGAATATAAGCGCGGTGGTGATGGTGTTAAGCGCTTTACCGACCAGCAATTGGCGGACCTCAAAGCGCTATTGAATAAGCAGCGGGATTTATTTCAGAAAAAAGGTGACACCTTGGGACTGGGTGTACCCATCTATCAGATGATCAGCGACATTATCAGTGACAAACAGCCTATCTATGTCACTCTCAAAGGGGAGCGCACGCAGATAGGCACTAAACTGGTGCCAAAGCCATTCATGCAGGGCAACGCATAAGTACGGTACCTTGACGGGTAAGGTAATGAGTGTTTCAGACGATGCCATTACAGATGAAAAACGTGGGCTGATATATCGAGCGCAGGTGAGGCTGAATCAAACCAAAATCCAGGTCGAGAATAAGTATGTCAACTTAAGCCCAGGCATGGTTGCAAGTGTTGAGATTAAGACTGGCCAACGACGCTTGATTGAATACTTCCTGAGCCCGTTGCTCGAATACCGCAGCGAAAGTTTAAGAGAGCGTTGCTAGTTTGCTTTTTTTAGCAGCCCATATGATTCAATGGGGCCAGCAACTATCTTTTTGTTCCCAGCTTGGCTTCATATTCAGGATTGATGACAGTTATTTGGATCTCTATTCTGATAACGTGTCCTTTCATATGTAAGGAAGGGATAGTGTAGATATTTACACTCAAAGCCGATGTATCAGACATCGGCTTTGAGCAAGGTGTGGATGTTGATATCAGTCGGTGATCAATTTCCCCTTGTTCAGCAGGTCTTGGATGATCTGGGCGTCTGTTGAGGTGCCGCCTGCCGTGAGGTCAATGCCTTGGAAGGTGATGACCTGCGTGTCCTTGGCCGCTGAAAAGCCGGTGCTGAATGCGCCTGAATGATTGACATGCAGGATGGTGTCGCCGCCGGACTTTTCGAAGTGCAGGTAATGGCCCAGGTTGCCAGCGCCTGGCAGGTGGTTTTCACCTTGCAACAGGTCACGTAGATCCAGTTTGTCGTTGCTGTCCACTGCTGTACTGACCGAGAAATCGGTGAGGGTGTCTCGGGCAGGGGCGCTTGGTGTGCCTGCATCTGTGAGGCTCCATTTGAATACGTCTGCGCCCAGGCCGCCAGTCAGGATGTCATTGCCACGGCCACCCAGCAATCGATCATCACCACCGCCACCAGCCACGGTGTCATCACCGGCCCCGCCGGACAGATAGTCTGCGTTGCTGGTGCCAGTCAACGTATTGGCATCGTCAGTGCCCATGACGATATTCGCGCTACTGGCGATGTTGATCATGTGGATTTGCGTATCGCCCGTGGCCTTGCCAGTAGCGGTCACGGCCAGCATGGCGGACTGATTGCCCAGCCCGGTGAGTGCCAGCTGGTTGAAATCCCAACCGGTGATATCGACGATCTCGCCTGCGTTGGTGATGGTCTTGGTGTTCAGCCCATCCGTGAGCTGCGTGCCAGCGGGGATGCCGCTGATGGTGACTGATGTATGGTCTTCGGCAGTCACTGCAAAGCGTACTGGGCCGCCGTCGTTATCGAGCACCAGATGCTGACTGAGAAGGTTGTTCTCGACCGCAAAAATGGCCTTGATCTGATCGGCAGTCAGGGTGCGGTCATAGATACGAACATCATCCAGCGCGCCATTCAGATAACGGTGGGCTGCTGAACTGTCTGCTGTTACGCCAAAGCCGAGGAAGCTGTTGGACAGGATGGCCCGTGGCGCGATGTTACCAGTGTTGCTCATGGCCCCATCCACCCATACCGCAGTTGCGCCGCTAGTGAAGTCATGGGTGATGGCGACGTGGTGCCATTGGCCATCGTTGATGGCGGTCGTGCTCCGGATACCGGCGAGATCACCGATGCCAAAGCAGATCTTGCCGGTATTGTCCAGCCAGCCCCACTGAATGTCGCTTCTCTGACCCCGTCCTTCTGTTCCGATCACGCTAGGGGCGTTCCAGTCGAAGGATGCCCCGATCTGGGTCGTTTTGATCCAGAAGGTCAGGCTGGCCGATCCGCCACCTGCGCCGTCACCTCGCAAGGGGTCGGTTACGGACTTGTCCAATGCAACGTAGCCGCCATCACGACTGCCGCCGTTGCGGCCATTGAACTGGATGGCTGTCGTGCCATCCCGTCCGGTGGTAAATGCGGTGGCCGCCGCCGGGCCGCCTGGGTTGTCGGTGATGTGGCCGATTTTGGGCGTGCGATCATAGACATTGCGGGTGGTGGCACCAGAGCCTTCGTCAAAGGTCCAGTGGCCAACATCCTTGACAGCCAAGTCAACCTTGTGTGCCACGTTGATCGTGGTGGTGGCAATACGTGAGGTCGTGGTGCCATCATCCACCGAAACATGGATCTGTCGTGGCGTGTCACTGAGCGACGCATTGCCATTGTTGAACATGATCGCTTTGATGGCCTGGGTATAGTCAGCGAGTGTTCCGACGCCTTTTAGGCGTACCTCAGTGCTTGTGAGTGTGGCGGTGATGCCGGTGGGCAGGGTGCCAACCAGCAATTCGTCACCCACTTGGGCATTGGCCAGTGTGATGGTGGCACCAGCCAGTTTGGCCGAGTCAACATCGGTGATGCGGGCATCGATGTCAGCAATAGGGATGCCCCCTTGCTTTTCATAGAATGTGGTGACAAATCCGCTGCCTGCGGCGGTCGAGTCGTTTGCATCCAGATCCAGCACTGGGGCATCCGCCTCCCCGATGATGATGATGTTCAAGGATTGCGTTGCCGTGCCGCCTTTGCCATCCGAGATGGTATAGGTGAAGCGTTCAACGCCGACATCATTGCTATTCAGTGCTTGTGCATTGGCATTGGGTGTATAGGTGTAGGAGCCGTCTGCATTCAAAATCAGGCTGCCATATTCGCCAGCCAGCGGGGTGCCGAGCTTCCCGGTCGTGTTTTCGAAACGGACGCCGGTGACGGTCAGGGTATCGCCCTCGACGTCCCTGTCGTTTTTCAGCACGCCATTGAATTTGTCTTTGATTACGGTGCTGTCTTCAGTGATCTGAATTTCATCGACCTCTGCAACCGGGGCGTCGTTGAGGCCCGTGACGGTGATCGTCAGCGTGGTGGTTTTGGCGCCACCTTGTCCATCGATTGCGGTGTAGGTAAAGACATCCTTGACCTGCATACCAACGCTCAAGGCTTGCGCAGCGGCACCTGCCTTGTAGATATAGCTGCCATCGGCTTTGATGGTCAGGGTGCCAAATTGACCAACCAAAGCCTTGCCGACCGTACCCGCCGTGTTGCCAGATGCGATGCCGGTGACGGTCAACGGTTCTCCATCCAGATCAGAATCATTTTTCAGCACGCCGTTGGCTGCGGTGACCGACAGTGTGAAGTCTTCATTGATTTGATTGGTGTCCGCCACCAGGGTGGGGGCATCATTACTGCCCAGTACGTCTACAGAAACGACTGTAGAGGTGTGGTTGGACAGATTCACTACGAAAGTCTCAATCTTTCGTTGCCCTGCTTTGAGCGCCTGCACGGCAGCATCGTCATTGTGTAAGTCGTAGGTCCACTTGCCAGTTGCATCCACCGTGAAGGTGCCGTAGTTGCTATTCACAGTGTTGGCAACGAAGGTCGCACTTGGGTTGGTGCTGGTCAGGGTGCCGCTGTGAGAAAGCTTGACATCTTCTTGCACTGCGCCGTTGCCGATTGAGTTGGTGTCTTCGGTGCCTTTGACCTGTACTGAAATGGCATGCTGGGTGCCGTCGATCGAGGTAACGGAGAAGGTTTCCAGCTTGGTATCCGTCGCGGTCAAATCCTGCACCTGAGCACTGGCATTGTCGAGGGCATAGCTCCACTTACCGGTGGCATCCAAGGTGAGGGTGCCGTACTGGCCGGTGAGGGTGGCGGGCTGGAAGGCGGCCTGCCCGGCATCGGGATCGGTGAGCGTAAGCTGACCGGTGCTGAGCAGGGTGGTGTCCTCGGTCACGCTGCCATGGTCGGTGCCACTGATGATGGCCCCATCGTCGAGGCCTGTGACCGTGATGGTGACAGTGGTGGTCGAGCCATCGGACAAGGCGACGGTGAAGGTTTCGAGCTGACTGTCCCCGGTCTTGAGGGCCTGCACTGCAGGCTGGGCATTGTCCAGGGTGTAGTGCCAAGCACCACTGGCATCGACGCTGAATTGGCCATAGCTGCCGCTCTGCTGGCTGGCGACGAAGCGGACGCCGAGGGTGGTGGTGGTGAGGGTGCCGCTGTCACTGAG
>NZ_JACHHY010000007.1:145114-146062 GCF_014202905.1 Chitinivorax tropicus
TGTCCGGCATCGGGATCGGTGAGCGTGAGCTGACCGGTGCTGAGCAGGGTGGTGTCCTCGGTTACGCTGCCATGGTCGGTGCCACTGATGATGGCCGGGTCCTCAACCGGGGTGACTGTGACATCAATGGTGGCAGTGGTCACACCGCCTTGGCCGTCGCTGACGGTAACTGTGAAACGGTCGTTGCCATTGAAATCCTGGTTGGGCACATAAGTGTAAGTGCCGTCCGCATTGACGGTGACGGTGCCATGGCTGGCTGCCGTCTGGAGGCTGACGGTGAGGGTATCGCCGTCACCATCACTGCTGAACACCTTGCCGCTGATGGGTTGGTCTTCTGGTGTGGTGACGGATTGATTCTGGGCGATCGGTGCATCGTTGATCGGCAGGACGTTCACATCAATGGTCAGCGTGGTCTTGCCGCCTTTGCCATCATCGACCACGACGGTGAAACGGTCCTTCCCGAAATAATCCGCAGCGGGGGTGTAGGTGTAGTTGCCGTTGCTGTCGATTGAGACTGTGCCTTGGCTGGGGCGATCGCCGATGGTGTAGGTCAATGTATCGCCATCGATGTCCGTCGCGGTGACCTTGCCCTGAATCGGGGTGTCTTCGTTGGTGGTGATCTGCTGGCCTTTGTCGCCATCGGCCACGCGTGGGTTGTCATTCACCGGCGTTACGGTCACGTCTACAGTGCCAGTGGCGGTGCCTCCCTTGCCATCGGTGATGGTATAGGTAATGGTGTCCTTGCCGTGGTAATCCAGGTTGGGGCGGTAGCTCAAGGTGCCATCTGGGTTGAGGGTGACGGTGCCGTTGCGCGCCGTGGGTGTGCCAACGATGACCAGGGTGTCTCCATCTGGGTCGCGATCGTTGATGAGTACTTGAATGACGGTGTTGCTATCTTCACTGACCGTGGTTTGATCGTTGCCCGCAAGGGGGATACCGTTTATCGTT
>NZ_JACHHY010000007.1:146161-185808 GCF_014202905.1 Chitinivorax tropicus
TCCAGTTCCAGTTCCAGTTCCAGTTCCAGTTCCAGTTCCAGTTCCAGTTCCAGTTCCAGTTCCAGTTCCAGTTCCAGTTCCAGTTCCAGTTCCAGTTCCAGTGCCACCATCAGTGTTTGTGCTGGTGGGGATGGCTTGTGCCGTGGTGGTGCCACCATCTGTCAACGGCAGCTCAGGGCGGGTATTTTCTGCTGTGAAGTTGATGGTGGCGGGTGAGACATCTTCTGCAATTCTGACCAGCCGCACAAAGCCGTGGCTGCCATCTGCACCGCCTGCCGCCAAGCCAGCAGCAGGTGCTTCCAGCTCTGCGAACGGATCTTGCCCTTGATTGAGGGCATTGACGATTTTATCGACGGATTGATCCAGATCCTTGAGGGCGGCGTCGCTGGCATCAGTGGTCTGTGTGCCCAGTAAGTCCTGATCCACCAAGGTGGTGCGATCTGCGGTCAAGGCAAGCTGGTCACCACTGGGCAGGCGCAGCTCGACGCGGCTGCCATCGGCGGTGACGATCACATCGTTTTCCTTGACGATGTCGCCCAGTTTCAATGCGACTTTGGTGCCATCGGCTTTGACCAGGAAGGCTTTGCCTTGCAACAGAACGATGATTCCCTGGGCTTTCACGGTGGTGGTATCCGGCATGATCAGACCTTTACTTGAGCGTGTGTCAGTATGTGTATATTAGCGCATGCTGAATGATGGCTTGTATTGTACTGAGGTACAGGCGGCGAGCCAGCCACGGGCTTTGTCATCGCGTGGTTGGGCTGTGGGCGATGGGTGGGGTCTATATCTGATAAATCAGTTGTATGGAAAGCTGGCTGGCTACTGGATGCCGTTGATCAGCAAGGTGAGTTGCAGGCGGTCGCTGACGCCCAGTTTCTGGAATACCGAGGTCAGGTGCGCCTTGACCGTGCGCTCGGTGATATCGAGCTGGCGGGCGATCTCTTTATTGGATTGGCCCTTGGCGGCAAGCCTGGCGACTTCTTGCTCCCGTTCTGTAAGGGTGGTGAGGGGCGCTACGGTAGCTGTCGTGGCGGCTGGTAAGGTCTGCATGCTGCGTAGCAAGGTGGCCAGCAGGCTGCGCCCTACCCAGAGGCCGCCCCCGCCGACAACATCCAATACCTGCTGCAAGGTGCCGTGGGCGGCAAAGGCATGGCAATAGCCAGCCGCACCATTGCTTAGCCAGCTTACGCCTTCTGCGTCGCTAGGGGTGCTAGAGACCAGGATGGTTTTGTAGCGGGCGGTCAGCTCGGCAATGTGGTTGTCGGTGCAGGGGGGTAGCCCCGGCAACAGGGTATCGATGATCACCATGACATCGATACTGGGCGGGGGGAGCGGCAACCATTGGTTGAGGATGGTCACCGGGTGGCGGCTGGCGAGCGCCCCCCAGTGTTGCAGCAGGCCGGGATCAGCCGACATGATGATCAGTGTGGCAGGCATTATCGCTCACGAAGTGCGTTGGCTTTGGCGCGGATGACGGGTTTCATCAGGTATGTCAGGATGCTCCGCTTGCCGGTGATGATGTCAACTTCGGCCACCATGCCAGGAATGATCGGCAATTTCTGGGCACCGAATCGGGTAGAGTGTGTCCGCACCTTGATCAGGTAGAAGGCGTTGCCTTTGTCGTCGGTGACGGTGTCGGCGCCGATGGTTTCCACGGTGGCGTCCAGCCCGCCATAGATCGCGAAGTCATAGGCGGTGAATTTCACCAGCGCTTTCTGCCCTGGGTGAAGGAAGGCGATGTCGCGTGGCTGTACCTTGGCCTCCAACAACAGGGCGTCGTCGGTGGGGACGATCTCGATGACCTCTTTACCTGGCTGCACCACCCCGCCGACTGTGTTGAACAGAATCTGCTTGACCGTGCCATTGACCGGTGAACGGATATCCGATTGCTTGACGCGATCCTTCAATGCAACGCTGCCGGCAGTGAGCTGACCAAGCTTGCCCGTGGTTTCGGAAAGCTCGCTACGGGCCTGGTTGCGAAAGGTCAGCTCGACTTCCTGGATTTTGCGGCTGGCCTCGGCAATGGCGGCCTGGATGCGTGGGAGCTGTGCTGCGGAGGAGTCACGTTCGCCTCGGAAACGCGCAACGTCGCGCTCCAGCCTGAGCAGCTCGACATCGGATACCGCGCCGGTCTTGGCCAGCGGTCGGGTCACCTCCAGCTCTTTTGCGGTCAGCTCGTAGCTTTGCTGTGCTTGATCACGTCTGGCGCGGATTTCGTTCAGCTCTTGCGAGCGTTGTGACAATTGCTGACGGGCGACGCCGACTGTGGCGTCCAGCTCAGCCATCTTGGATTCATACAGTACCCGCTCTTGATCGATCAGATCAGGGGCTTCCTGTTGCACATCAGCAGGCGGGGTGAAGGGCTTGCCATCTGCCAGGGCGCGCAATCGAGCTGCCTTGGCGGTCAGTGACAGGTATTGGGCGCGGTTTTCGCCCAGTGATGAGGCGAAGCGGGTGGGGTCAATCTTGAGTAGCAGCTCACCGGCTTTGACGGCCTGGCCTTCCCGCACCAGGATTTCCGACACCATCCCGCCATCCAGGCTTTGCAGCACTTGCACATCTCGCGATGGAACTACCTTGCCCTCGCCCTTGGTGACCTCATCGATAGGTGAGAAGGCCGCCCAGAGCAGAAGAAACAACAAGGCTGCGGCGCTGGTCCAGACAATGACATGGGCGCCGCGCGGGGCGTGGTGATCGATGTAGTAGTTGGCATCGGCCAGGAAATCGGTGTCGTCGTGCAGGTCGCGCTTGGCTGAGAGGGACATGAGCCAATCCAGGCGCTTGCCGACCACAGGGTAGAGCCGTTGCCAGACAAGTTGTTTGAGGCTCATACACCCCTCCCGATCCGGCCACGTTGCAGGGCTTCGATGACCTGATCTTTCGGTCCGTCCGCCACGATCTTGCCGTTGTCCATGACGATCAGCCTGTCCACCAGATCCAGTAGCGAGGTGCGATGAGTGACCAAGATGATGGTCTTGTGCTTGCTGTAGATTTTCAGCTGGTGCTTGAAGCGCTCTTCGCTCTGATGATCCATCGAGCTGGAGGGCTCATCCAACAACAACATGGGTGGGTCGCTCAACACGGCGCGGGCAATGGCGACTGCCTGCCGTTGGCCACCCGATAATGATTCCCCACGCTCCCCGATGGGCATATCAAACCCGCGTGGGTGGAGGTTGGCGAAGTCGGTTACACCGGCCAGCCCCGCTGCGGCAATGATGCGTGCGTCATCCGCAAAAGGTGCGCCCATGGCGATGTTCTGACGCAGCGTGCCATAGAACAGGGTCACGTCCTGGGGGACATAACCTGTGGCCCGGCGTAACTCAGCAGGGTCGATCTGTCGTGTATCGATGCCATCGATCAAGACAGCACCCTCGGTGGGCTGATACAGGCCCAGTACCAATTTCTCGATGGTACTTTTGCCCGAGCCGATGCGACCAATGATGGCCACCTTTTCACCAGGCGCCAGCTTGAACGAAATGTCCCGCAGCGTCGGGGCTTCCTGCCCTGGATAGCTGAACGTCACATTGCGGAATTCGATTTCGCCTTTCAGGTGGGGGCGGTGCAGGAAGGCGTTGTCCTCCGGGCGCTCCACCGGGGATTGCATATGGCTTTCCACGGCCTGCAATGAGGTGCGCGCATTCTGGTACTGCATCAACAGCCCGGCGATCATCCCTAATGGGGCCATGGCGCGGCCTGCCAGCATGCTGGCAGCGATGATGCCACCCATCGACACTTTGGCGTCGATGGCCAGATACACCCCGACCATCACGGTAACGATGGATACCAATTGCTGTATCAGTTGCGCGAAATTGCTCGACAGCCCGGACAGCATCTTCAGGCGGGCACCAATCTGAGCCAGATAGACGGTTGTGCGCTCCCACAGCCGCTGGTAGTGACCCTCGGCTCCCATCACCTTGATGGTTTCCAGCCCCACCAGCGATTCGACCAGGGTGGCATTACGCTGGGCCGAGGCGCGAATGGTCAGATCGCTGAGTTCACGCATTTTCTCCTGGGCAAACAGCGAGAACAGCAAGACCAGCAGCATGCCCACCAGGGGGGGCAGTACCAGCCACGGTGAGATCCACAGCAAGGCGAGCAGAAACAATAATATGAAGGGGAGATCGACCAGGGCCGTCAGCGTGGCGGATGCAAAGAAATCGCGTACTGTCTCAAACGCCCTCAGGTTGGCGGCAAAGCTGCCCACCGATGCGGGCCTGGCATCCATGCGGATGCCCAGCACCCGCTCCATGATCAATGCTGACAAGGTCACATCGATGCGTTTGCCAGCTGTATCGACAATATAGGCGCGAACATTTTTCAGCAGAAAATCGAACAGCAGTACGCCCATCACGCCAATGGCCAATACCCACAGGGTTTCCTCGGCTCGATTGGGCACCACCCGGTCGTAGACGTTCATGGTGAACAATGGCATGGCCAGCGCAAACAGGTTGATCAGTAGCGCGGCCAGTGTGGCATCTCGATACAGTCGCCAGTTGTACCAGACAGTGCTCCAGAACCAGTGCCGCCCTTTGGTGTGGTGCAGCTCCGGCGTCCGCTCATCCAGCCGGAAGCGAGGGCGGACGATGATGGCGACACCCGTGTATTGGCCCTTCAGCTGCGCCTTGGTGACAACCTCGCCGGATTCACCACCTTCGGGCAGCCGTATCTGGAACCTGCCATCAGGCAGCTTGGCCAGGACTAGGCAGGCGCGGCGTCCGTCCAGCAGCAGCACGGTCGGGAACAAGTCTTCAGGCAATTCGTCCAGCGACCGCCGGAGGAAGCGGGTGGTCAGGCCGGCGCGGGAAGCCGCACGGGAGAATTGTGAAGGCGGGAGTTTATTGTCCACCAGAGACAGGCCTGCTGACAGAGCCTCTCGCGTCCAGGGATGGCCGTGGATATGGGTCAATGCGGCCAGGCAATCCAACAAGGGGTCGAGGTGGGATTCGTGTTCGCTGACATGCCATGCGAACGGATCGGATTGAATGTGGGGCTCGGTCATCGTCGGTGTCAACTTTGGGTCGGCAGGTGTCTACAACACATCATCGTCACCCAGCAGCTTGAATTCACCACGCATCTTGCTGCGCAGGCTCTTGCGCGCCAACAGCTTCTTCTGCGCTTCGTGTGGCAGATCAGTCAGCCGGAGGACATTTTTATCGATCAATACGTCAATCAGGTCTTCAATCACCCGAATCAGGTCGCTGTCCAGTGATGAGAAACCACGATCTTCTTCGGCATTGCTCAAAAACGCCAGCAAGGTCGAATCGTGTGGCGAGGCAAACTCGATATGTCGGTCATCCATCAAACGGCTCACCGACAGGATGTGTCCATCTGCGTCGCGCGCAATATAAGGCATGGCGGCTCCAGGTGTGAGTGTTGATCCAGGCACAGGCGGAAGCCAGTTTCTGTTGGCATGGTTTCGTAGCCTATGTGGAATCGAAGCTTGGGACAAGGCGGGCAAGCCCGGGTGTCATGCGGTGGGAGGATCAGCGATTGGCCACGGCAGACCGCCCCGGTTTCGGCCCGGCGCTCTTTTCATGAGCATAGTTCAGTAGTAAGCCCGATTGGGTGGCGATGTTGCCTGATGGGGCGTCAACCTCGCGCTTTCTGTTCCATCTGCAACTGTGTGATGTAGCGTTGCAGCTGGTTTTCCTGGGCAGTACTCAAATTCAGGAACTGGCAACCCACCCACAGCACCTCTTTACCTTGATGTAAACGCTCGACCCGTTTGTTGCGGACTTCCAGCCCAAACCGCAACTGGCCGAACCCGGGCAGATCAAGCGTGCAGTCGGCATAGCGATCGAGCAGGTTGAAATCATTGCGCGGCGTAAGCCCCAGGCACATCCCTCCCAGGCTGAGGTCATGCAGCGGCACATCGAGCTTGCCGCTTGGATGGTCGCGGATGGTGACCGTGATCGGGTGCGCGATGGGTGTCAGTAGCCGGAAGAATTCCCGACGTTGCAGCTTGATGATGTGCGCGGGGAAGGGCACTTTGAATGCGGGTCGGCCCTTGAACACCACTTGGTGGATCTGCCCACATGAAAACTGGTGTTTGATGCCCTCGGGCGTGGCGACAAACAGATTGCGATCTGATTGGGCCAGACAGCGATTCACATCCGGGCTGCCGGACTCGTCGATGATGAAGGTCTTGCCCGCCTGATCGACATCGAGAATCGAAGTCAGGGAAAAACGCTCGCCCTGATTGAAATACACAGCGACCAGATCATGGCGTGTCATCAGCTGCTTCAGTGCATGGGCGATGTCGAACACGGAAGACAGCTCAAACTGTCGGATGTCCCCGACATCTGTGATCGGAGCGGGTTGATTGGGTGGGGTGGTTTCACTCATGACAAAGCATTGGTTGGCCTTTGGCCATGTCCTGGTTCCAAGAATATACCTGCCGCACCTTACAGGGGTGCCGATTCGAACCTGCGTTGCCGAGGGCCTTCGGGCGGGTCGATATCCGCGAGCAAACCGTTATCAACCGCGACTGCCCATTGTATGCGTCCGAAATCATATAGCCGGCGTGTCGTTGTCCTCGTTATAACATGAAATCCGGCCAAGAGGGCGGAGCATTTGCACGCTACCGTAAGTCCAACGCCATGTCGCCAGGGTTGGGCGCTCCGGCGGATGTGAGCGTTTTCATCGGCAGGCACCGATGAGTGGCAGGCTGGATACTGGGCTGCCACAGCGCATCGTCGGTGTTGCTGCCAGCCTGTGGGCTGTCTGGCTTCGGGTGCCTGACCGCATGCTGTTGAGAGGTATATCAGGCATCCATGCTGCCTGGGCACGCCATCTGCGCCCGCCTGATGCGGTAAGTATCCTCCCGCACGGCGGGCAACCAGCAGCTGTCGAATAGTTGCATAATTTATATTATTTTTTAAATCAGTCTTGTCTGTTTATTTTTTTTGAATGTGGCATTATGAATAATATTGGATGAAATGATTCGTGATGCTGTATTTATATGAATGATAGATAATGTATCTGTGCTGTTTCTCCGCTTACCTTGTCTTTGATGGCGATCCTTTGCAACGCTGATCCATCATGGATGGTGAATGTCTTGGTCAGATGGTCACCACAGCCCTGCCCGTTGCTGATCAGGTGGGTCGTATTGCTGCCTGGCACCCATTTCTCCTTTCTCAATCAATAGGTCATCAGAGGGCAAGTCCCTGAAGACAGGCGTTTGTCGGCCCGACAAAAAGCAGGTGGCGCCTTGTCAATGTGCAGTTTGCTATATCCCGCCAGCCATCTGCCTACTTTCTCCAATGCTGGAGTCTGCTGTTTGTCAGCCTGTTTTTTTACTCTCTTTTTTCATCCATATGATTTTACGGAATGAAACGGTCATGCTTGTCGCCTGTGGGTACCGTGCTGGCATGTGGTGGATATGCCATTCGTTAAAGCGGATGTGTGGTGCTGTGACGATCGATTTGCTAAAAAATGACTTCGACATGAATCTTGTTTTTTTGTGTAATATTAAATCGGTTTTAATTGCTGGTGGTTTTCGTGATTCTGTATGCGTCAGCAGCAACCGGCATAGAGAGAGAAGTCCTATTCCAATAACCAACTAGGAGAACACAATGAACGATAGGTCGCTTGGTCTGGCTGAATACCGGTTGGCGGAAGCTGAGGCGCTGCTGTGTGAAGCCGGTCAACTTGAAGCCTTCCATGAGTGGGGGTGGGGCAAAATCGAGGCGCTGCCATTCGACAATGTCGTGGCCGCCATCGATCATCAAATCGAGCATCAAGCCGAGGCGGTTGCGTTACGCCATCTGGATGAGACGGTCAGTTATCGGCAATTGGGTGTATGGGCTGACCGGTTGGCTGCTCATCTGCGACAGCTGGGTGTCAAGCCGGGGGATCGGGTCGGGCTGTTCGTGCGGCGTTCGATTCCGATGGTGGCGGGTATGCTGGGGGTCATCAAGACCGGTGCGGCCTATATTCCGCAGGACATCACCATCACGCCGACTGCCCTGTTGGGGCATATGGCTCAGGTCGCCAACGCCAATGTGGTGCTGTACCTCTCGGAATACCAGCATCTGTTGCCCGTGCTGCCCGGGGTGGTCTATCTGGCCATCGATCAGTTTCTGCAGGCTCCTCCGGCGGAGATCGCCCATGCCAACCCAGGCTACCCGGCACCGGATGATTGCTGCATGGTGCTGTTCACCTCGGGCACCACGGGTACGCCCAATGGCGTGCAGGTCACGCACCGCAATCTGTGCAATATCCTGCTGACTGAGCCTGGGCGGTTAGGCATGCAGCCAGGCCGCGTGGTGTCCCAGCTTCTCAACATCGCCTTTGACATGGCGGCGTGGGAGACGCTCGGTGCCCTCTGTCATGGCGCAACATTGCTGATCCGGCATCGTGATATAGCAGAGGCTGCCGAGCAGGCGGATGTGATCATTGCCACGCCCTCCATCCTGGCAGGGATCGACCCGGCGCGGTGCAAGCAGGCCAAGTTCGTGGCCGTGGCTGGCGAGCCGTGCCCCAAGCCCTTGGCGGATCAATGGGCTGCCCAGTGTTCGTTTTATAACTGTTGTGGCCCCACCGAAACAACCATTGTCAACACCATGCAATTGCACGCACCTTCGTTGCCAGTGATGTCGATCGGGCGACCCACACCCAACAATACCGTCTATGTGCTGAATGAATCCGGACAGCCTTGTCAGCCGGGCGAGGTAGGGGAGATGTGGGCGGGCGGCGATGGGATCACGGCGGGCTATTTGGCCAATCCGACGCTGACCAGGGAGCGGTATCGCCCAGACCCATTCCTGGGTGGTGGGCGCATGATGTTCCGCACCCGCGATCTGGGCCGGTGGACAGATGGTGGGCTGCTGGAGCACATGGGTCGCGTAGATGATCAAGTCAAGGTGCGGGGGTTCAGGGTCGAGCTGGATGCGGTTTCGGCCATGCTTGAGAAAGCGCCAGGATGTGCCCGGGCGGTCACCTTGAAGGCCAGTGATCGTGATCTGGTGGCTTTCGTGACACCACTCGGGGTCGATCCGCAGGCTGCTTTGCAGCAGGTGGCTGCGGCATTGCCTTATTACTGTGTGCCGACGTTGGTGATCCCCGTGGCCAGCCTGCCTGTCACGCCACGGGGCAAGATCGACAAGCGACAGCTGCTGACCCTGGCGCAAGCAGAGTTGGCGGCTTTATCGGGTAATTCGGGTGAAGAGGCATGAGATGAGCGACCTGATCGATTTGCCCAATCGGGAGCATGTGCTGCGCGAGCTGTATATGGGGCGGACGCTGCCTGCGAAAAAAGGCTGGATGACCCGGTTGGCAGCCCACCCCGCTATGATCCATTACCATCGTCTGGCCTTCATGGTGGCGGTGGTCAATGGGTTGGTTTTGATTGTGGGGGCGACGGCTGGGCAGTGGTGGGGCGGCGCGCACATCCGCTTGGAGCAGATCAGCAATATGGTGCTGATCAATCTGTCGATGGCCATCCTGGTGCGGCAACAGCATGTCGTCAACCTGCTGTTCTGGCTGGCGACGCGCGCCCCGACCAGCTGGCCACTGCGTATCCGCTGGCATCTGGGCAAGGTCTACCACTTCGGTGGCTTACACAGTGCCGGCGCGGTGGCGGGCGTCCTGTGGTTTGCCGTGTTCGTGGGCTCGTTGGTGGTGGAGTATGGCCGTTCAGCGGCGACATTTTCAGGGCTCACCTTGCTGTCGGGCGGCCTGTTGCTGCATGTATTGCTGTTGTTGGTGATGATGGCCTTGCCAGGCATGCGGGCACGTTTCCATGATCTGTTCGAACGAACCCACCGCTTTGGCGGTTGGAGCGCCTTGGTATTGCTGTGGCTGCACAGTCTGTCTCTTGCGCGTGACCTGCAGCCAGCCCGGCCTTGGTCCGAGATACTGTTGCTGTCGCCCAGCTTCTGGTGCATGGCGCTGGTCACGTTCAGCATCATCCTGCCTTGGCTACATCTGCGTAAGGTGCCTGTGCAGATCAGCAAGCCATCCAGCCATGCGGTGGTGTTGCAGTTCGACTATGGCGTGACCCCGTTCCCGGGCTCCTCCACGACCATCAGCCTGTCACCGTTGCTGGAGTGGCATGCCTTTGCCAATATTCCTGCGCCCAAGCGGAGTGGCTTTCGGCTCGTGGTGTCACGGGCGGGGGATTGGACGGGGAAATTCATCGACAACCCGCCTGATCACGTCTGGGTGAGAGGCATTCCCACCGCCGGGGTGGCCAATATCGAGCGGCTGTTCAAACGTGTGGTCTATGTGGCGACAGGGAGTGGCATCGGGCCGGTCTTGCCGCACCTGCTGGCCAAGCAGCTGCCGATGCGTCTGGTGTGGGTGACCCGTAATGCCCGTAAAACCTATGGTGATGCCTTGGTGAATGAAATCATGGCGGCGGAGCCATTCGCACTGATCTGGGACACCGATGCTCATGGCAAGCCAGACATGTTGCAGCTCGCCTATGGTGCCTACAAGACGTTCTCTGCCGAGGCTGTCATCTGCATTTCCAACCAAAAGCTGACTATGGAAGTGGTGCATGGACTGGAGGCGTTTGGTATCCCCGCCTATGGTGCGATCTGGGATTCCTGATCGACAATAGTGCAGCATGCAATATAAACGCCCGGATTCCACCGGGCGTTTTTTCTAACCTTCACCGCATCGGCAGCATGAAAATGCCCCATCAGGGCAATATCGCCCAGCCTCGACTGGGGGTGCTCTGATGGGGCATATCGACTGGCTTCAGATCAAGCCAGCGCGGCCTTTTGCTGCAAGCGGCGGCGATGCAGGATCGGCTCGGTATAGCCGTTGGGCTGGTTGACACCGTCGAACACCAGCTCGCAAGCTGCCTGGAAAGGGATGCTGGCTTCGAAATCTGGTGCCATGTTGCGATAACCGGGCTCCCCTGCATTCTGCTGATCGACGATGGCGGCCATCCGTTTCATCACCTCCATTACCTGCGCTTGGCTGCAGATGCCATGGCGTAGCCAGTTGGCGACATGCTGGCTGGAAATGCGCAAGGTGGCACGGTCTTCCATCAGGCCCACATTATGGATGTCGGGCACCTTTGAGCAACCGATGCCCAGGCCGACCCAGCGCACGACATAGCCTAGAATGCCCTGGCAATTGTTCTCCAGCTCGGCTTGGATGTCTGCCGCTGTCCAATTGGCTTGAGGGGCAAGTGGAATCGCCAGGATGTCATCCACACTGGCGCGTGGCCGCAGCTTGATCTCAGCCTGCCGTGCCTGGACGTTGACTTGGTGATAGTGCATGGCATGCAAGGTGGCGCCAGTTGGCGAGGGCACCCAGGCGCAGTTGGCACCAGCCTTGGGGTGACCGATCTTGGTGCCGACCATTTCCGCCATCATGTCCGGCTTGGGCCACATGCCCTTGCCGATCTGTGCGCGGCCAGCCAGGCCGCAGGCCAAGCCCACGTCTACGTTGGAGTCTTCATAGGCCAGTATCCACTTTTCTTTCTTCATGGCCTCTTTGCGCACCACCGGGCCCGCTTCCATCGAGGTGTGGATTTCGTCACCCGTGCGATCCATGAAGCCGGTGTTGATGAAAATGGTGCGCTCGCGAGCTTGGCGGATGCACTCTTTCAAATTGACGCTGGTGCGACGTTCCTCGTCCATGACGCCGATCTTGAGCGCATTGCGCTTCAGCCCCAGGGCTTCTTCCACTTTGCTGAACATCTCAACCGAGAACGCGACCTCTTCCGGGCCGTGCATCTTGGGCTTGACGATATACATCGAGCCGGTACGAGAGTTGCGCAAGGCATGGTTGCCGTCGATGTCATGCTTGGCGATCAGCGCGGTGATCATGGCATCCATGATGCCCTCGAATACTTCCTCGCCTTGATAAAGGATGGCGGGGTTGGTCATCAAATGCCCCACATGGCGTAGCAGCATCAGCGAGCGCCCGTGCAGCTTGAACGGCTGGCCTTGCGGGCTGGTGAATTCACGGTCTGGGTTCATGCGACGGGTGACTTGCCGACCGCCTTTTTCAAAGGTGTCCTGCAAGGTGCCCTTCATCAGACCCAGCCAGTTGCGGTAGACCTCGACCTTATCTTCCGCATCGACGGCGGCAACCGAGTCCTCACAATCCTGAATCGTGGTGATGGCGGCCTCCAGCACCACATCTTTCACCCGCGCCGGGTCGGTCTTGCCGATCGGGCTGTTGGCATCGATCAGGATCTCGATATGCAGATTATTGTTCTTCAGCAGCACAGAGGTCGGGCTGTTCGCCTCGCCGGTATAGCCCACCAGCTTTTCCACCTGGGCCAGGCCGGTCTGTGTGCCATCTTTCAATGTAACCTGCAGCTGCCCATTCACCACTGCATAGTTAGTGGCATCTTGATGCTGACCATTGGCCAATGGTGCAGCCTGATTCAAAAAGGCGCGGGCGTACTCGATCACCTTGGCACCACGAGCCGGGTTGTAGCCCTGGCCTTTTTCCGCACCGCCTGCCTCGCTGATGACATCGGTACCATACAGGGCGTCATACAGACTGCCCCAGCGGGCATTGGCGGCATTCAGCGCATACCGGGCATTCTTCACCGGCACCACCAGTTGTGGCCCGGCCAGGGTGGCGACTTCTTCATCGACGTTTTCGGTGGCGATGCTGAAGTCTTCGCCTTCAGGCAGCAGGTAGCCGATTTCAATCAGAAAGGCTTTATAGGCGCTGAATTCAAACCGTGGATGGGTGCGATGCCATTCGTCGATTTTGGCCTGGAGCGCATCACGCTTGGCCAGTAGCGCCTTGTTCCTGGGTGTCAGGCTGGCCACGATCTGTTCGAAAGCCGACCAGAATGCCGCGTTGTCGATACCGGTGCCGGGCAGGATCTGGTTGGCCACCAGGTCATGCAGCGCTTTGGCGATCTGTAAGGCGCCGTGTTGAATACGTTCAGTCATGTTGAATACCTCGTGTTCGAGTAGCAGTGGTCGGCCTGACATGTAGCGGCGTCAACCGATGGGTTGGGTGAGGGCTGTCATCCGCATGATATAAAAAAACCGCACGAGTCGCCCCGTGCGGTTTGCTATGCCGAGCCAGCGGTGCGACTTAATGGAATTGTTCTTCTTCGGTCGAGCCGGTCAGGGCTGTCACCGACGATGCGCCACCTTGGATCACGGTGGTGACATCATCAAAGTAGCCTGTGCCGACTTCCTGTTGGTGCGACACAAAGGTGTAGCCACGATCGCGTGCCGCGAATTCGGGCTCCTGCACCTTCTCGACATAGGCGGACATGCCGCGTGCAACGTAGTCCTGCGCCAGATCGTACATGTTGTACCACATGCTGTGGATGCCAGCGAGGGTGATGAACTGGTACTTGTAACCCATGGCGCCCAATTCGCGTTGGAACTTGGCAATGGTCGCGTCGTCCAGATTCTTTCTCCAGTTGAATGAGGGCGAGCAGTTGTAAGCGAGCATCTTGCCAGGGTGTTTGGCATGAACGGCTTCAGCAAATTTCTTCGCGAATTCCAGATCCGGCGTGCCGGTTTCACACCACACCAGATCGGCGTAGTCTGCATAGGCAATGGCGCGGCTGATCGCTTGATCGATGCCCTTGCGGGTCTTGAAGAAGCCCTCGGCGGTGCGCTCACCGGTCAGGAACGGCTTATCGTTTTCATCGCAGTCGCTGGTCAGCAGATCAGCGGCTTCCGCATCGGTGCGGGCGATCACCAGTGTTGGCACGCCGTAGACGTCAGCAGCAAGGCGGGCTGCGATCAATTTCTGAACGGCTTCCTGAGTGGGCACCAATACTTTGCCGCCCATGTGGCCGCATTTCTTCACGGACGCCAATTGGTCTTCGAAGTGCACGCCAGCGGCGCCGGCGCGGATCATCGCTTTCATCAGCTCATGGGCATTCAATACGCCACCAAAGCCAGCTTCGGCATCAGCCACGATCGGTGCGAAGTAGTCGATGAAATCCTGATGGCCACGTTCAACACCCTTGGCATGTTGGATTTCATCGGCGCGTGTGAAAGCATTGTTGATGCGCTCGACCACTGCGGGCACCGAATTGACTGGGTAAAGCGACTGGTCGGGATACATGGCCAAGTAGCTGTTGTTGTCTGCAGCGACCTGCCAGCCAGACAGATAGATTGCCTGGATGCCAGCTTTTACCTGCTGCATCGCCTGACCGCCGGTCAGCGCGCCCAGGCAATTGACGTAAGGCTGGGTGTGCAGACGTTCCCACAGCTTGGCCGCACCGTGCTTGGCCAGCGTGTATTCCACCTGAACCGAGCCACGCAGGCGCTCTACATCCGCTGCGGTATAACCGCGTTTGATGCCGGCCCAGCGCTCGTTGGTGTCCCAGTCTTTCTGAATCGCTGCAATGCGTGCTTCGCGAGTAGTCATTCGATGATCCCCAAAACAGATAACGGTAGCTAACTTTTGACGCAGTGCGTCAAATCTTCAAGCCGCGGTAAGCCGCAGCAAACACGGGATGCGCCAGAGATCGAGTCTGGCCAGCTTTGACGGGCTGCGTGGGTGGACGCTCCCGCAGGCACATGCTGATCTGGATCGATCAGCATGTATGTGATCCTCAGCTCTGTTGACTCGATTATAAGCACGATGTGTGCAGTGCAGCAACTTCAAATTTCAAAATATTCGATTTTGATCAATAGGGGGATACCCGATGTTGATCAAACGATTGTTTGAAACGAGTGTATAGCATTTTTTTTAGTCGCTGCTATTGAAAAAATCAATCTCGTCGCCAACTAAGCGGGCATAGTTGGCAAAACCCCTATTGGTAATGAGGAATAGCGATGCAAGGCAATCAAGAACTTGAGCCCAAACCCGATCAGAACAACACCGAGGCTGCACAAACAGCTGGTGCCGCTGGCCAGCCCGAGGTGATGCCAAGCATGGAAGAGCAGCTGCGTGCTGCAGAGTTGCGTGCGGAAGAGCACCATGATGCGTGGCTGCGCGCCAAGGCTGATGCGGAAAACATCCGCCGCCGCTCACATGAAGAGGTGCAAAGTGCCACCAAGTATGCCGTTACCAAATTCGCGACTGATCTGTTGGCGGTGAAAGACAGCCTGGAAATGGCCCTGAAGGACAACAGCTCCATCGACAACATCAAGATGGGCGTGGAAATGACGCTGAAGCAGCTGGC
Organism: Chitinivorax tropicus; assembly: GCF_014202905.1. Lineage (NCBI taxonomy): Bacteria > Pseudomonadati > Pseudomonadota > Betaproteobacteria > Chitinivorax > Chitinivorax tropicus. Next base: position 161,244 of record NZ_JACHHY010000007.1, read on the forward strand.
CAGCGCCTTTGAAAAGGCACAGTTGACCGAGGTGAACCCGGTCGGTGAGCGTCTTGACCCACACAAGCACCAGGCGATCAGTGTGGTGCCTGCCGATGGTGAGCCCAATACTGTGGTCAGCGTGATGCAAAAGGGCTATATGTTGGCGGATCGCGTGATTCGCCCCGCGATGGTGGTGGTGTCGAAGGCTAAGGAATAAACCGCACTATGGGGGCTTGAAAAGCAAAAAACGCGCCCCATTTTCGCAACATGGTTATTTGAATAAAAGCTGGCGTGATCAGCGACAGCGGCAAGAAAGGAAAAACACATGGGCAAGATTATCGGTATTGACCTGGGTACCACCAACTCGTGCGTATCCGTGATGGAAAACGGCCAACCCAAGGTCATTGAAAACTCAGAAGGTGCACGTACCACCCCGTCCATCATCGCTTATCAAGAGGATGGTGAGATTCTGGTAGGTGCGCCTGCCAAGCGCCAGGCTGTGACCAACCCCCGCAACACCCTGTTTGCGGTTAAGCGCCTGATCGGTCGTCGTTTCGAAGAGAAGGAAGTCCAGAAGGATATCGACCTGATGCCTTATGAGATCCTGAAGGCGGACAATGGCGATGCATGGGTGAAGGTGCGCGACAAGAAACTGGCACCTCCGCAAGTGTCGGCTGAAGTGCTGCGTAAGATGAAGAAGACCGCTGAAGACTACCTGGGTGAAGAAGTCACCGAGGCGGTGATCACCGTACCAGCCTACTTCAATGACAGCCAGCGCCAAGCGACCAAGGATGCAGGCCGTATCGCGGGCCTGGAAGTGAAGCGCATCATCAACGAGCCCACCGCTGCAGCGTTGGCGTTCGGTCTGGACAAAAAAGAAGGCGATCGCAAGATTGCTGTCTATGACCTGGGTGGTGGCACGTTCGATATTTCGATCATCGAAATCGCTGAGTTGGATGGTGAGCACCAGTTCGAAGTGTTATCGACCAACGGTGATACCTTCTTGGGTGGTGAGGACTTCGACCAGCGCATCATCGATTACATCATCGGTGAATTCAAGAAAGAATCCGGCGTCGATCTGAAGCAAGACGTGCTGGCCCTGCAACGCCTGAAGGAAGCTGCGGAGAAGGCGAAGATCGAGCTGTCCTCCAGCCAGCAGACCGAAGTCAACCTGCCTTACATCACGGCAGACGCGACCGGGCCGAAGCACTTGGCGGTGAAGATCACCCGTGCCAAATTCGAGGCGCTGGTGGAAGACCTGATCGAGCGCTCGATTGCACCGTGTAGCGTTGCGATCAAGGATGCGGGCCTGAAGGTCACCGACATCGACGACGTGATCCTGGTTGGCGGTCAGACCCGTATGCCGAAGGTTCAGGACAAGGTGAAGGAGTTCTTCGGTAAAGAGCCTCGCCGTGATGTCAACCCTGATGAAGCCGTTGCGGTTGGTGCCGCCATTCAAGGTGGTGTACTGAAGGGCGACGTGAAGGACGTACTGCTGCTGGACGTGACGCCGCTGAGCCTGGGTATCGAAACCCTGGGTGGCGTAATGACCAAGCTGATCCAGAAGAACACTACCATCCCGACCAAGGCATCACAGGTGTTCTCGACCGCTGATGACAATCAGAGCGCGGTGACCATCCATGTGCTGCAAGGTGAGCGTGAGAAGGCCATGGGCAACAAGAGCCTGGGTCAGTTCAACCTGGAAGGCATTCCTGCGGCACCGCGTGGCGTACCACAGATCGAAGTCATCTTCGATATCGATGCCAACGGTATTCTGCATGTGTCTGCCAAGGACAAGGCGACCGGCAAGGAAAACAAGATCACCATCAAAGCCAACTCTGGCTTGTCTGAGGAAGAGATCCAAAGCATGGTGCGTGATGCCGAAGCGCACGCGGACGAAGACAAGAAGCTGATCGAATTGGTGCAGTCGCGCAACCAGCTGGATGCGTTGATCCATTCCGTGAAGAAGTCGCTGACTGAATACGGCGACAAGATCGGTGCCGATGACAAGACCAAGATCGAAGCCGCGCTGAAGGATGCTGAAGGCGTGGTGAAGGGCGACGACAAGGCCGAGATCGATGCCAGGGCTGAAGCCCTGTCCACCGCTGCCCACAAGCTGGCAGAGCAGATGTATGCAGGCCAACAACAGGCCGGCGCACAGCCTGGCCCGGATGCCGGCGGCAAGGGTGATGATGGCAATGTGGTCGATGCCGAGTTCGAAGAAGTGAAAAAAGGCTGATGATGGAGAGCGGGCCGTGCCAACCGGCATGGCCCCCTGAGTTGACCAACATAGGGGTGACCTGACGCCCGCTCGGGCCGAATCGTGCTTGCCAGCTTTGGTGCAAGCCCGGTTCGGCCATTTTCATATCAGCTGCATTTGATATGACATATTGATAGGGAGTTGACCGCTTTGCTGGTACAGTTACTATTGATGTAGCGAATGAATCCAGGCACCCGACCCAAGCAAAATTTGCCATCAGTTCTGCTTTACATGGGGCTTTCGCTGGCTGCAGCAAGGATCTGGCTGCGCAGTACCGTATGAATGCGCAAGTGGCAGCGCAAGGAGAAACAATTGACGCAACGCATCAGTTTTCCCCCTCGTGGGCCATTTTTTGACGAGCTCAAGAGCAGAGTGGATGCCTATTTCGCGGCATCGGGCCAGCATGCCACCGGTAATTGGCGGCTCTATTTGAAAACGGTCTTTTCCTATGGCTTGGCCATTTTCAGCTATGTCATGCTGGTATGGGGTGTCGAGCAATGGTGGACGGCTGCATTGGCTGCTTTTGGGCTGGTACAGGGGTATGTGTTGATTGCGTTCAACGTCATGCATGACGGCGCACATGGCAGCTACTCGGGCAAGCGCTGGCTGAATTGGATAATGGGTGCCAGCATGGATGTGATCGGCGGCAGCCAGATGATGTGGCGCCAGAAACACAATATGCTGCATCACACCTACACCAATGTGGAAGGCAAAGACGACGACATTGCCATCGGTAGTCTGATGCGCTTGTCACCGTATCAGCCATGGAAGCCGTGGCACCGCCTACAACATTGGTATGCACCGGTGCTGTACAGCTTCTTGACACTTTACTGGATGCTGTTCAGTGACTGGCAGAAGCTGCTCAGTGGCAAGATCGGTGATACTCCCCTGCAACAGCGTGCCTGGTGGGAGACCCCCTATTTCGTGCTGACCAAGTTTATTTATGTGGGTTATACCTTGGTCGTGCCCATGTTGTTCCATCCGGTCTGGATGGTGCTGGTGTGTTTCGTCGGTATCCACCTGTTGTTCGGCTTCATTCTGTCTGTGGTCTTTCAGCTCGCGCACACGGTGGAAGGCGCCGCTTTCCTGCAGCCGGACAGCAACGGCAAGATGCAGGACGAATGGGCAATCCATCAGGTGCGGACCACCGCTGATTTTGCGCCCACCAGCTGGCTCGCGACGTTTTACATGGGTGGTTTAAATTTTCAGGTTGAACACCATCTATTTCACAAAGTAAGCCATATCCACTACCCGGCGATCAGTCGCATCGTGCGCGAGACATGTGCGGAATTCAACGTGCCATATCACAGTTTCGCCTCTGTGGGTTTGGCGTTGAAGGCACATTTCCGATTCCTGCAACGAATGGGACAGCCGCCGGCAATCGCATGAGCGCGGTGTGATCCATTCATGCTGCCAAGTAATGTAAGGTGACACAGAACATGTCGAAGAAAGACTTTTACGAAGTATTGGGCATCAATCGTGATGCCTCGGAAGAGGATATCAAGAAGGCCTATCGTAAGCTGGCGATGAAATATCACCCGGATCGGAATCCGGACAATCCGCAAGCTGAAGAGAAATTCAAGGAAGCAAAAGAAGCCTACGAAATCCTGTCCGACAGCCAAAAGCGCGCAGCCTATGACCAATATGGCCACGCCGGGGTTGACCCACAAGCGGGCATGGGTGGTGGCGGTGCGGGCTTCGGTGGATTTGCCGACGCCTTTGGCGACATCTTTGGCGACATTTTTGGCGGGGCCCGTGGCGGGCGCTCGAATGTGTATCGTGGTGCCGATCTGCGCTACAACCTCGAAATCACCCTTGAGGAGGCAGCGCGGGGGTGTGACAAGCAGATCCGTATCCCCACCATGGACGAGTGCAAGACCTGCGATGGCAGTGGTGCCAAGCCCGGCACGCAGGCCAAAACCTGCTCGACCTGTGGTGGCCACGGCCAGGTGCGTATGCAGCAGGGCTTTTTCTCGATTCAACAGACTTGCCCAACCTGCCATGGCACAGGCAAGGTCATTCCTGATCCATGCCGTGACTGCCATGGCGCGGGGCGTGTGAAATCGCACAAAACCCTGTCAGTGAAGATTCCGGCGGGGATCGACGAAGGTGATCGCATCCGCTTGGCGGGCGAGGGCGAGCATGGCACCAATGGCGGCCCCAGCGGCGATTTGTATGTCCAGCTGCATCTCAAGCCGCACTCGGTGTTCCAGCGTGATGGTGTCGATCTGCACTGCGAAATGCCGATCAGCTTTACCACTGCCGCCTTGGGTGGCGAGATCGAGATCCCGACCCTGGAAGGCGCAGCCAAGATCAAGATCCCTGCGGAAACTCAGTCCGGCAAGGTGTTCCGCTTACGGAGCAAGGGCATCAAGCCGGTGCGGGGTTCGATTCCGGGTGATCTGATGTGCCACGTGGTGGTTGAAACGCCCGTCAACCTGACCGAGCGTCAGAAAGAGTTGCTGCGGGAGCTGGAAGCGATTTCCCAAGGAGATTCGGAAACCCACAACCCGCGTGCCAAATCCTGGATGGACAAGGTCAAGGCGTTCTTCAGCTGAGTGCTGGCGAGCCTCAAGGCCAATAGCTGTTGTGCAAGTAACACAAAGCCCGCCATAGCGGGCTTTGTCGTTGGCGGTGTGAAATGCTTTGTGGGCGCAATCGAGCCCGCCGAGTCCAAGCGGTGCCAGCTCAGTCGCTGACCAGCGATTCCCAGCCTTTCATCTGCTCACAGACTGCGGGGAGTTCCTCAAAGATTTTCTCGATATTCAGCCCCAGGCGCTGGGTGACGCCAATCGGGAAGTTCGACTTCAACTCATCCGAATCCACGTCATCGCTGATACCAATCATCAGGTATTCGGCAATATGCACGATGCCTGCCAGGGCGGAGAACGGCTCGCCATCCATTGGGGCAGCGTGCATTTTGATGGCGGTCTGGATATGGTCTGGGAAATTCCAGCGTCTGGCCAGCTCAGCCCCGACCTCGGCGTGATCAAAACCAAAGATATTGCGCTCGCACTGGATACGGCTTGCCCCGCCCTTCACCAGCCGATCCACATCAGCTTCATCCTTCGGGCTGGCCAAGCGCATCAACAATTGACCGATCGTGTGCATCAGCCCAGCGGTGAAGGCTACCTCACCATTCAATTTGGCCAGTTTGGCCAGCCATTTCGACAAATTGCCCACGGACAGGTTGTTGACCCAATACATCTTGTTATCGAAGTTGGGGATATTGATCTTCATGCCCGCCACGCCAGAGGCGATCACCAAGGTGCGCAGTTTGTCGAAACCCAGCACCACGACGGCATCTTCGATCGAGCCGATCTGCCGTGGTGCACCGAAATGGGCGGTATTGGCCAGACGCAGCACCTTGGCGGAAATGGTCTGGTCACGGCTGATGGTTTTGGCAAGGCTGTCGATATCCAGATCATCCTTGTCGAAACTGGCAATGAGTTCCTGCACCACACTGGGCACAGTGGGCATTTGGTGAAGATGATCGAATACCGCGTCCATTTTCATGATGGGCGTCTCCTGTTGTCACGAGGGTTGAGCGTTTTTTCAGCATAGACGACCGGCCAGGGAAAATCGTCAAGTGGATGACGCCGACTTTGTCTCGGATCAAGAAAACGCTGGCTCAAGCGCGCACAGCCTGTGACAGCCGGGGTAAGATGCGCTCCTGATTGTGCGGCCATGTGACGGCCACAATCTGTCGGGGCATAGGGCTGAGTTCCAGTGAAATCGTGTCAGTGGAGCCGATGTCAGCAGGTGAAAACTGTCTGAACAGCGCCTATGATTTCTAGTAAGATTCGCGCCTTTCTTAGCTTCGCAGGATACCAATCATCATGCAACGCGTCGTCATCAGTGGCACCGGCCTCTATATTCCGCCGCATCAAGTTTCCAACGAAGAATTGGTGACGGCTTTCAATGAGTACGCCCGTCGGTTCAATGAGACGAACCGGGAGCAGATCGAGTCTGGGGAGATCCGAATGATGGAGCCTTCCAGCGTCGAGTTCATCGAAAAAGCCTCGGGGATCAAGCGTCGCTATGTGGTTGAAAAGGCGGGTGTGCTGGACCCAGCCCGGATGTATCCCTGCGTGCCAGAGCGCAGCAACGATGAATTGTCCTTGCAGGCCGAGATGGCGGTGATGGCCGCCAAGCAAGCTCTGGAGCGGGCTGGAAAGGCACCGCAGGACATCGACGCCGTGATCGTGGCGTGTTCCAATATGCAGCGGCCTTACCCTGCCATGGCAATCGAAGTGCAGAATGCGCTGGGCTGCAATGGCTATGCATTCGATATGAACGTCGCGTGTTCATCGGCCACCTTCGGGATCGAGCAGGCCGCGAATGCGGTCAAGGCTGGAACAGCGCGAGCCGTGCTGGTGGTGAATCCGGAGATCTGTTCTGCTCACCTTGAATTCCGCGACCGCGACTGCCATTTCATCTTTGGCGATGTCTGCACCGCTGTAGTGGTCGAGGCTGAGCACGCCGCTCGGCCTGGCAGCTTTGAGATTCTGGGCACCAGGCTCGCTACGCAGTTCTCCAACAACATCCGTAACAACTTCGGGTTCATGAACCGTTTCGATGAGTCGGGTATTGGGCAGCGCGACAAGCTGTTCATGCAAGAGGGGCGAAAGGTGTTCAAGGAAGTCTGCCCGATGGTAGCGGATCACATTGCGGCACACCTGGACAGTATCGAGCTGGCACCGACTGATGTGAAACGCTACTGGTTGCATCAGGCGAATCTCAACATGAATCTGCTGATTGCCCGCAAACTGCTGGGGCGCGATGCCACCGAGCAGGAGGCGCCCGTGATCCTCGATGAATTTGCCAACACCAGCTCCGCAGGCTCCATCATTGCCTTCCACCGTCATCACGATGATTTGCAGGCAGGGGATGTCGGCGTGATTTCATCCTTTGGGGCAGGGTATTCGGTGGGGTGTGTCGTTTTGCGCCGCCTATGACGGATTCACAACGCTGATCCAACCAGCCGCGCCTTGGCGCGGCTTTTTTCTTTTCCTGCGTAGATGGCCTCACGTAGAATCAGCCGTCTGAATGGAATGATGTATCGAGGCGCGCATTGCAGGGAAAAAGACTAAGGCGGATCGTATGGTTGTGGGCGGGGCTGGTTTCAACTGCCTGGGCCAATGATTTTTCGTATCGGGTCGAGATCGATAGCCCAGACAGCGGCTTGCAAAGCTTGCTGGAGCAATATTTGGATGTTGTGCGCTATCGAGATAGCGAGTTGATGACCCCTGAGCAATTGCGTCGTCTTTATCGTGACATGCCAAAGCAGGCCGCCGATCTGCTTGCCACCGAGGGTTACCTGTCGCCAGTATTCACCCCGACGCTGGACGACTCCCGCCTTCCCTGGCGGGTCAGCATGAAGGTCGAGCCTGGGCGGCCTGCAGACATCACTGATGTGGTCATCTCCCTGGTCGGGCCGGTGTTGAGCGAGCCGGATGGCGAAGCCCGACAGCAGCGGCTGATTCATGGCTGGCCACTCAAGGCGGGGGATCGCTTTCGCCAGACAGATTGGGATGCGGCCAAGCGGCATGGCTTGCAAGGCCTGTTGGTGGACCGCTTCCCGGCGGCGCACATCCGCGACAGCGAGGCGGTGATTGACCCTGCCAAGGCCACCGCCAATCTGCGGGTGGTGTACGACAGCGGCCCTCGCTTTACGTTGGGGCCGTTGACGGTAGTGGGCTTGAAGCGTTACCCGCGCAGCCTGGTGGACAATCTGTGGGCGCAGTCACCAGGTGCCCCTTATGATTACACCCGCATCACCGAATTCCAGTCCGCATTGCAATCCACACCGTATTTCGATTCAGTCTATGTCGATGTGGACACCGACCCTGGTCACGCCGAGCAGGCGCCAGTGACAGTGACCGTCAAGGAAGCGCCTGCCCAGAAGATCGGTGTCAGCCTGGGTTATGGTACTGACAAGGGTATCCGTACCGAGCTGGATTACCGCTACAACAATCTGCTGGATCGTGGCTGGCTGTATCGCGCCAGGGTGGCGGTGGAGCGCACGCAACGCGAGCTGGAGACAGGCATCGACTTCCCGCGTAATGAGCGGGGCTACTACGATGGTGTGTTCATCCGCAGCCGCCAAGCAGAAAGCCAAGGCCTGTCGCTGAGTAAGGTTGAAACAGGGGTGTCACGCACCCGCACTCGTAACGGCATCGGTTTGACCTATCAGCTGAATTATCTGACTGAGCGCTCGCAGCTGGGTGAGGACAGAAAGATCAATAAAGCGCTGACCGCTGGTTATAAATGGGTCAGGCGGGATGTGGACAATGTGCTGGACCCGCGCCGGGGCAATGTGCTGGAGGTGCAATTGGCCGGTGCCGCCCGTGGGGTGTTGTCGGACACCAGCTTTGTGCGCGGCTACGCACGGACAGCGCTGTACTGGCCGCTTGGTAAGCAGTTCCTGCTGCAGGCCAGAGGCGAGATCGGGCAGGTGGTGTCGCAGGATGTCAGCCGCGTACCGCTCGATTGGTTGTTCCGGGCGGGGGGCTCCGGCTCGGTGCGGGGCTATGCGTTCGAGAGCCTGGGTATCCAGCAAGAGGGCGGGATCGCGCCTGGTGATGTCATGGCCACGGTTTCACTTGAGCTGCAGCGCCCAGTGGCACACAACTGGCGTGCCGCGCTGTTCGCAGATGCTGGCAATGCCAGCCAGGCCTGGGATGGATTCACCTTGAAACGCGGCTATGGCGTGGGTGCCCGTTATCAAAGCAAGGTGGGTTTGTTCGCGCTGGATCTCGCCTATGGTGAGGCCGTCAAGAAATGGCGCTTGCACGCCTCACTGGGGATCGCCTTCTGATGGATGCCCCAGTCGAACAACCCATGGCCCCGGTGTCACAGCCAGCCTGGTGGCGGCGAATCCTGCGGCGCCTGATGAAGACGCTGACCTGGTTGGCGCTGTCAGTGTTGATCCTGCTGACCATATTGTATGGCCTGACTGCCACGCCTGTTGGTTTGAGCCGCCTGGCCAGCGCGGTGCAAAGCCTGTCTGGTGGCGCGGTGCAGCTGACCGGGCTACAGGGCTCGCTCTGGCAGCGGTTGCAGATCGCAGAGGGTGATATTCGCCTGGGCCAGCAGCGGATTCAATTCAGCCAACTGGTGCTGGATTGGCGCCCGTCACTGCTGGTGGGTCGATCATTGGTGGTCGATCAGTTGTCGGCGCAGACGTTGATATTGGATCTGCCCCCCAGCAACGAGCCCACGACATTACCGACAACGCTGCGATTGCCACTGGCCATTCGGGCGCGGCAGGTGCAACTGGGGCAGCTGAAACTGGTGCAGGAAAACCTGCTGCTGTCAGGTTTGTCGGCCAGCCTGCAGAGCGACGGTGCCCAACACCAGCTGCAATTGCAGGCATTGACCAGCCCTTGGGGGCGCGGCAGTGGCCAGCTCACCTTACAGGGCGATGCCCCTTTCCCGCTGCACGCACAGCTGACGGCCCAAGGGGGCATCAGCGACCACCCGGTTACGGCACAAGCCACATTAGGTGGCGATCTCCGGCAGTTGCAGATACAACTGAACGGCCAGAGTGGCGAGGCGCGGATGCGGCTGGCGGGCGAGATCGCCCCTTTTGCGCCCAACCTGGCCGCTTTGGTGCACCACCTGCAAGGGGAACTGAAAGCCGTGGATCTGCCCGGCTGGGTTCCAGGGGCGCCACGCGCCCTGCTGGATGGCACCTTTTCGGTCACCCCGGCACCACACGGCTGGCGTGGCCAGATCGACCTGGTCAATCGGCAGGCTGGCCGGTGGGATGAACACGCCATCCCGGTCAATCGAGTACAGGGGGGGCTGCGGTACGCCGATGAAGTGGTCATCGCAGACCAGCTGCTCATCCAGCGCAATGGTGGACAGGTGCTGCTGAATGGCAAGCTCAGCAAGACCCAGCTGGCACTGACCGCCGATCTCAAACACCTGAATCCCAAGACCCTGCACAGTGTGGCCCAGCCTATGCAGATCGACGGCAGCTTGCAGCTGACTGGCACGCCGGAACACCCCGCTTTGCAGGCTGATCTGCAGGCGGGTGTGGTCAGCCTGTCGGCCAAGGCCAATTGGCAACGGACGCATCCACAGTCATTGATTGCCCTTGAGCAGGCACGCCTGACACACCAAGCGGGCAGGGCTGAGTTGTCCGGCCAGTTGGCCCTGGCAGGGCAGCGTGCGTTCGAGCTGGATCTGGCCTTGGATCATTTCAAGCCACAAGCCTTCGTCAATGTTCCCCCTGCCGATATCAACCTGACTGCCACTGCCACCGGGACATTGCATGATGCCTGGCAGGTGGCGGGTCAGTTCGAGCTGTTGGAGAGCAAGCTCAGCAGCCTGTCGATGAAAGGGCAGGGGCGCGTCAAGATCGACGCGGATCGGGTCGAGCAGCTGCAGCTCGATCTGGTGGCGGGGCCAAACCGTGTGCAGGCAAAGGGCGCATTGGGCCGCGCGGGGGACGAGCTGACGCTTGACCTGCAGGCCCCGGATCTGAACCTGCCCGAATACCATCTGGCGGGCAGCATCCAGGCCCAGGCCACACTTCATGGCCGGCTCAAGCAGCCCGCGTTGCAGGCAGACATCACATCTCAGAACCTGAGCCTGCCTGGAGGGGTCAAGGTCGCTGGCTTGACGGCGGTGGCGCACTTCGCAGCGGAGCAGGGCGGGCGGTTGGATGCCACCGTCAACGCCAACGGGCTGGCCTGGGCTGACAAGCAAGTGAACCGTGTTCAATTTGCCGTGGAGGGCACTCGCGACCAACACCAGGCCCGCCTGCAGCTGGATGGCCAGATCGAATCGGTGCCACTGGCATTGAAGCTGGCTCTAGCAGGCACGTTGTCTGCAGACAACGTCTGGCAAGGCCAGCTCACCGAGCTGGAGAACACCGGACGCTATGCATTGAAACTGCAACAGCCAGCCCCACTCTTGGCGGGGGCTGAACAGGTTTCGCTGCAGGCGGCGTCTTTCCTGGCCGTTGGCAGCCCCATCCAGATCGACCGGCTGCAGTGGCAGCCAAGTGGGCTGGAGGTGATCGGACAGGGGCAGATCGACACCGCCCGCGTGCTGTCGCTGCTCGAACAACCGCCACCCATTCAATCCACGCTGGTGCTGGATACCCGCTGGCGTGTGCAGATGGCCGAGCATTGGGACGGCGAGCTTACGTTGAAGCGCAGACAAGGCGATCTGGTGTTGACCGAGGTGGACAATAGCCAGGGCGTCCCCCTGCAATTGGCGGATGCCGCGGTACAGGTACAGATCCGGCAGGATCTGATCAACGCGCAGGCGCAACTGACTTCGACTACCCTGGGGGGGCTGCGTGCGCAGCTGGATGGTGCACTGCACAGGCAAAACGACAGCTGGGGCTTATCACCAGCGGTGCCGCTCCGGTGGCGTGCCAACGGTGAAATGGCGTCGATTGCGTGGGCAGGGCCGCTGATCGGGCCGATGGTCAGAGTGGCAGGCCGCCTGGCGTTGGATGTCAGCGGCGAATACCAGAGCCAGCGCCATCAGCTGCTGGGGTGGGTGCAGGGCAACGATCTGGTGCTCAATGACCCGGATCGTGGTCTGGCGTTCAAAGAGGGACAGCTGCGCGCCGAGTTGCAACAAGACCGGTTGCTGCTGAAACAGTTGACGCTGAAAGCCGGTCAAGGCGAGCTGTCCGGCAATGGCACGCTGGCACTGTCTGCCGATGCGCCCAGCGCCGATCTACAGGTCAAGGCTTCCCGTTTCACCGTGCTGTCCCGCCCGGATCGCCAGTTGGTGATCAGCGGCAGCGGGCAGATGCAATTGAACAAAGACGCGTTGCATCTCGATGCCAAGTTGAAGGCAGACGAGGGCATGTTCCTGGCGGATCGCGGAGACATGCCCACGCTGGGGGACGACGTGGTCATCGTGGGCCGTGGCAATGGCAAGCCTAAGGCTGCGACCGCTTTCCCGCTGTATCTGACGGCGGAATTCGATCTGGGCGAGAAGCTCAAGGTGCAAGGCTATGGCCTGGATGCCACCCTGGGCGGCTCGTTGGCCATCAAAGCCACGCCACGACGGCCCTTGTCCGCCAGCGGCACCGTCGAGGTCACCAAGGGCCGGTACGCCGCCTATGGGCAGAAACTATCGGTACAACGTGGGCTGATCAACTTCCAGGGCCCGCTGGACAATCCCAGCCTGGACATCCTCGCCATCCGCGAAAACCTGTCGGTCGAGGTAGGTGTGCAGGTGGCGGGCACCGCCCAGGCACCGCGCGTGACGCTCTATTCCAGCGAAGCCATGCCGGACACCGAAAAGATCTCCTGGTTGGTGCTGGGGCACTCTGGGGCCAATGTCGGGCAAGGAGACGCTGGTGCATTGTTGCTGGCCGCCAGTGGTCTGCTGGACGGCAATGCCGCCAATTCCTTTGCCAAGACCCTGGCAGACACCTTTGGCCTGGATGAGATCGGCATCGGGTCGGGCTCCAATGCCAAGGCGGCGGGTACATCGACGGGGGGCGAGGGTGGCGGGCAGGGGTTGTCGCTGAATACGCAAGTCATCACCCTGGGCAAGCGGCTGTCGGATCGGGCCTACCTGGCGTATGAACAAGGGCTGACCAGCGCCAGTGCCGCCGTGAAGCTCACCTATCAGATCAGCAAGCGGCTATCGGTCGTGGCCAAGGCGGGTCAACATGAGACACATGTAGATGTCCAATTCACCCACCGCTTTGATATATCTGAAGATCGGTAATTTGTCATATTGAAGCAGGGTTGGCATGCTGCATTGCACGATGTCTGATTGATGCAACAATCGCCCGTTGTCCGCTACCAGATTGCCGTTGAGCGTGTTAGTGTAGCGCCCGTGACAGTGCGGCACCCAATGCCGCCGGATGTCCGGCCCTGCTGTGCCACGATGGCGCACCCAACGTGATGCGCAGCAGGAATATGCAGGTGATCCATCCATCGCCTGCCTCGCTCAAGCGGAATCGAAACACCATCTGCTTGAAAGCGGCCATGCTATTGGGCGCCCGCCCATGACATCGGTATGACATAAATCAAGTCTGAGAGGAAAGAGATGCAAAACCGACTTTTGAAACTGGCCATTGCGGCTGCCCTGGCTTGTGGCGCTGTCCAAAGCCATGCCGCTGGAAAAACGCTCGTGTTCTGCTCTGAAGCCAGCCCCGAAGGTTTCGACCCCGGCCCCTATACATCCGGCACGACTTTCGACGCTTCTGCTGAAACCGTCTACAACCGCCTGGTTGAGTTCGAGCGTGGCAGCACGAAGGTGCAGCCTGGCTTGGCGGAAAGCTGGGAGATTTCTCCGGATGGCTTGGTTTATACCTTCAAACTGCGTAAAGGCGTCAAGTTCCACAGTAGCGAGAGCTTCAAGCCGACACGTGAATTCAACGCCGACGACGTGGTGTTCACCTTTTCCCGGATGATCGACAAAGAGCAGCCCTTCCGTAAGGCCGCGCCTGTGGAGTTCCCCTACGCGTCCGACATGGGCATGGACAACAACATCACCAAGCTGGAAAAGGTTGATCCCTATACCGTCAAATTCGTTCTGAAGAAAATTGACGCGCCTTTCATCCAGAACTTGGCAATGAGCTTTGCCTCGATCCTGTCAGCCGAGTATGCCGACAAGCTGCTCAAAGAGGGCAAGCCACAACAGCTGAATCAGCATCCGATCGGCACGGGCCCGTTCGTCTTCAAGAGCTACCAGAAAGACGCCACCATCCGCTTTGAGGCCAATAAGGACTACTGGCGCAAGGGTGAGGTCAAACTTGAGAAGCTGATTTTTGCGATCACCACCGACGCCAACACCCGCATGCAAAAGCTGAAGGCTGGCGAATGCCATGTCACCGTGTTCCCGCGCCCAGCCGATCTGGCGGTATTGAAAGCCGATCCTAAGCTGGTGGTGCCGAACCAGGCCGGTTTCAACCTGGGCTACCTGGCATACAACGTGACACATAAGCCGCTGGATAAGACCGAGGTGCGTCAGGCACTGGAAATGGCAATCAACAAGAAGGCCATCATTGATGCGGTCTATCAAGGTGCTGGCCAGCCCGCCACCAATCCGATGCCGCCGACCCAATGGTCATACGACAAGAGCCTGAAAGACGCGGCTTACAACCCCGAGAAAGCCAAAGAGCTGCTGAAGAAGGCGGGCGTGGCGGAAGGCACCGAGATCACCCTGTGGGCCATGCCTGTACAGCGCCCATACAACCCCAATGCCAAGCTGATGGCCGAGATGATTCAAGCTGACTGGGCCAAGGTCGGCATCAAGGGCAAGATCACCACCTACGAGTGGGGCGAGTACCTGAAGCGTGGTAAAGCCGGTGAGCACGACACCATGCTGGTGGGCTGGACAGGTGACAATGGTGACCCAGACAACTGGCTGGGCGTCAACCTGGGTTGTGAAGCCGTGGGTGGTAACAACTTCGCACAATGGTGCAACAAGGAATTCGACGAGCTGATCGTCAAAGGCAAGCAGACCACCGACATGAAGAAACGCACCGAGGCCTATACCAAGGCTCAGCAGATCTTCAAGAAAGAGTTGCCTTGGACCACGATTGCCCACTCGACGGTTTACCAGCCGATGCGCAAGGAAGTGGAAGGCTTCAAGATCAGCCCATTTGGCCTCAATAGCTTCTACGGCGTCAGCGTGAAGTAATGAGTGCCTGAATCGGCGTCATCAGGACGGGTTCTCACCCGTCCTTTTTTCATCACACAAGCCCACCAGGGCATAACAACCCATAGGATTGAGAGAAGCATGATGAAAAACAAAACCATATTATCGCTGGCGCTGGGCGCGAGCTTCGTCTTGGGCGCGTCGGCCCAGGCTGCCAATGTGCTGACCGTCTGCACGGAGGCCAGCCCCGAGGGATTCGATATCACCCAATACACTGCCGCAGTCACGGCGGATGCCACCTCGGAAACCATTCATAACCGTCTGGTCGAGTTCGAACGCGGCTCGACCAAAGTCGTGCCGGGTTTGGCGGAAAAATGGGACATCTCCAAGGATGGCTTGGTCTATACCTTTCAACTGCGCAAGGGTGTGAAATTCCACACCACGGAATACTTCAAGCCCAGCCGTGAATTCAACGCGGATGATGTACTGTGGACATTCAACCGGATGCTCGACAAGAACCATCCCTGGTTCAAGGTCAGCACCCGTGGCTATCCTTATGCAGAAAGCATGGAGTTCCCGAGCCTGATCAAGTCGGTCGAAAAGGTTGACCCCCATACCGTCAAATTCACATTGAACCAGCCGGAAGCGCCATTCCTGGCCGACCTCGCCATGGGCTTTGCATCGATTTTCTCAGCCGAGTATGGCGACCAGCTCTTGAAGGCTGGTAAAACCCAACAACTGAACCAATTGCCGATCGGCACCGGGCCATTCGTCTTCAAGCGCTACGAGAAAGATGCACAGCTGCGCTTTGACGCGAACAAGGACTACTGGAAAGGCAAAGCATCCGTCGACAAGCTGATTTTCGCGATTTCACCAGACACCGCAGTCCGTATCCAGAAGCTGAAGGCTGGTGAGTGCCAGATTGCGTTGTACCCCTTGCCCAACGACGTTGCTAATCTGCGTAAAGACCCGAAGCTGAAAGTCGAAGAGCTGAATGCACTGATGACGGGTTACCTGGCATTCAATATGGAACACAAGCCATTTGAAAAGAAGGAAGTCCGCCAAGCCATCTCCATGGCATTTGACAAGAAGTCCTACATCAAAGCGCTGTTCGGTGAGGCCGCCAGCCCGGCGGTGAACCCGTTCCCGCCCACGATGTGGAGCTACAACAAAGACATCAAGGATTACGAATACAACCCGCAGAAAGCCAAAGAGCTGTTGGCCAAGGCCGGGTTCCCGAATGGCTTTAAGACGACGATCTGGACACGCCCTGGCGGTGGTACCATCAACCCCAACCCGAAACTGGGCTCAGAGATGCTGCAGGCCGACCTGAAAAAGATCGGTGTCGAGGCGGAGATCAAGGTTGTGGAATGGGGTGAGCTGCTGAAGCGTGCCAAGGCGGGTGAACACGATATGGTGTTCAATGGCTGGGCTGGTGACAATGGTGACCCGGACAACTTCCTGACCCCATTACTGTCTTGTGTCGCAGCCAAGTCCGGCGAAAATTATGCTCGCTGGTGTGACAAGAAATTTGATGAATTGTTGGACAAAGCGAAATCCAATTCGGATTCCAAAGAGCGCACCAAGCTTTACCTAGAAGCTCAAAAGGTATTCAAGGATGCCGCGCCTTGGCTGACCTTGGCGCACCCGACCATGTTCGTGGCGATGAGTAAAAATGTAAATGGCTATAAATTGTCACCACTTGGTAACAACCACTATTGGGGCGTGCAAATAAAATAACTACCTGAGATGGCTTGAAACAACGGGCTGGCGTTCAGTTGGCCCGTTTTTTTGCAGTGCAATAACACGAAATGCTTTTTGCATGTACTAGGGAAAGCCATTTGATTCAAGTTGTTGTTTCACAGTCAAACGGGTAATATCCGCCCCACTTTTCGTGGTGGGTTGGCCAGGTACGGAAGACAAGGTTTCGGCACGCGTGGTGAGCCTTGTCAACAGCGCCTGATCCAGCCCAGATGATGGACACCACGGGCTGTTGCCATACACGCAGCAGTAGGTTGTAAAAAGGTACTGAACTGGTCTTTTGTGCAGTACGCTCTTTTCTATGGTCTGCTGCGCTGGTTTGCGACGCCTTCAACAAAGGTTGACGCCATGCTCTCCTTTATCCTCAGGAAGATCGGAATGGTCATTCCTACCTTCCTCGGGATCACGCTGATCGCTTTCGGCCTGATCCACCTGCTCCCCGGCGACCCCGTACTGGTCATGGTTGGCGAACGCCGACTGGACCCGGAGATGTACAAGGCCGCCATGCATAACCTGGGGCTCGATCTCCCGCTCTGGCAGCAATACCTGCATTACCTGACCAATGCCCTGCAAGGCAATCTGGGTAATTCGCTGATCACCAAAGAGCCGGTGGTGGGTGAATTTCTGAAACTGTTCCCGGCAACCTTCGAGCTGTCAGTCTGCGCGATGCTGTTTGCAATGGTCTTCGGTCTGTTGGCAGGCATTGTGGCGGCGATCAAGCGGGGCTCTGTCATTGATCACACCGTGATGGGCGCAGCATTGACAGGCTATTCGATGCCGATTTTCTGGTGGGGGCTGATGCTGATCATCCTGTTCTCCGTCACACTAGGCTGGACGCCGGTGTCCGGGCGGATCTCGCTGGATTACGACATCGTGCCCAAGACCGGTTTGTTGCTGGTTGATACGCTGCTGTCCGACGAAGAGGGGGCCTTTTTGTCCGCACTGCGCCACCTGATTCTGCCATCGATTGTGTTGGGAACCATCCCCATGGCGGTGATCGCCCGCATGACCCGCTCTTCGATGCTGGAAGTGCTGCGGGAGGATTACATCCGCACCGCACGGGCCAAGGGTTTGTCAAAAACCCGTGTGATCATGGTGCATGCACTGCGTAACTCGTTGATTCCGGTCGTCACCGTGATTGGCTTGATGGTGGGCACATTGCTTGCCGGTGCTGTGCTGACTGAAACCATCTTCTCCTGGCCTGGTGTGGGCAAATGGCTGATCGACGCCGTGTTCCGCCGCGACTATCCGGTTGTCCAGGGCGGCATTCTGATCACCGCAACCATCATCATTGTCGTCAACTTGTTGGTGGACATCATGTACGGTGTCATCAACCCACGTATCCGCCACGCGAGGTAAGCCATGGCTGACATGACTACGACTACAAGCGGCCAGCAACAAGCGGAAGCCGCCGTGCTGTCCTATCCTTCTCCGCTGAAGGAGTTCTGGCAAAGCTTTTCCGCCAACCGTGGCGCGCTGATCGCCAGCTTGTTCATGCTGGCACTGATCATCTGTGCCATCTTTGCCCCTTGGGTAGCGCCACACAACCCGATCGAGCAGTATCGCGACCATATGCTGGCGCCCCCATTCTGGCAGGCTGGTGGGTCCACCCAGTTCCTGCTGGGAACAGATGATCTGGGGCGCGACATCCTATCTCGCCTGATCCATGGCGCACGTCTGTCGCTGTCGATCGGTCTGGTGTCGGTGATCATGTCGATGATCCCAGGCATCATACTGGGGCTGGTTGCCGCATTCTTTCCAAAGCTCGACACCCCCATCATGCGGATGATGGATATTCTGTTGGCCTTGCCCAGCTTGTTGCTGGCCGTAGCCATCGTGTCCATTCTCAGTTATGAAGAATTCGATACAGCGGTCGAGCAGTTCTTTCATATCAACCCCAGCTTGTTCAAAACCATGCTGGCGATTGCCTTGGTCAGCCTGCCCAACTATGTCCGCCTGACCCGCGCTTCCGCGATGGCGGAGATCAACCGTGAATATGTCGTCGCCTCCCGCGTGGCCGGGGCGGGCACGTTCCGCCTGATGTTCAACGCTGTCCTGCCCAACTGCATGGCGCCAATCATCGTCCAAGCCACCTTGGGCTTCTCGTCCGCCATCCTGGATGCCGCTGCGCTGGGCTTCCTGGGCCTGGGCGCGCAACCACCGTTGCCCGAATGGGGCACCATGCTGTCCTCCGCTCGAGACTACATCGAGCGGGCATGGTGGGTTGTGACCATGCCTGGCTTGACGATCCTGCTGTCAGTCCTGGCGTTGAACCTGATGGGTGACGGCCTGCGTGATGCGCTCGATCCGAAACTGAAACGTGTCGCGTAAGGAGACGAGTAATGAGTTTGCTGAAAATCCGTAATCTCTCTGTCTCGTTCGGCAGCGGCAAAAACCCGTTCCGGGCGGTGGATGGCATCGACTTTGAAATCGATCGTGGTGAAATCGTCGGCACGGTCGGTGAGTCCGGCTCGGGCAAGTCGGTGACCATGTTGGCCTTGATGGGGCTGATCGATGCACCAGGCAAGGTGACCGCTGATGAGTTGGTCTTTGATGGGAAGGACTTGCTGAAGATTTCAGAACGCGAGCGCCGCAAAATCATTGGCAAAGACATTGCGATGATCTTCCAGGATGCGCTTTCCAGCCTGAACCCCAGCTACACCGTCGGCTATCAGATCAAGGAAGTGCTGAAAGTCCACGAGGGTTTGCGTGGTGCGGAGCTGGACAAGCGGGCGTTGGAGTTGCTGGAAATGGTCGAGATCCCTGATCCCCGTTCCCGCCTGAATGCCTACCCCCACCAGTTGTCGGGCGGGATGAGCCAGCGCGTGATGATCGCGATGGCCATTGCCTGTCGCCCCAAGCTGTTGATTGCCGATGAGCCGACGACCGCGTTGGATGTAACTATCCAGGCCCAGATCATGGATCTGCTGGTGAACCTGCAAAAGCGCCAGAACATGGCACTGATCATGATCACGCACGATCTGGCGGTGGTGGCTGAAGTCGCTCATCGCGTCAATGTCATGTATGCCGGCCAGCTGGTCGAATCGAGTCGTGTCCCTGACATTTTCGAGCGCCCACGCCATCCCTATACCCAGGCGCTGCTGGCATCCATTCCCGAGCACAGCAAAGGGGCGCATCGCCTGTCCACCTTGCCAGGCATCGTACCCGGCCACTATGACCGCCCCAAGGGCTGTCTGCTCAGCCCGCGTTGTCCGCACGTCCAGGCGCGTTGCCACGGCGAGCAACCCACAATCCAGGTGCAGGGCGGGCTTGGTGTGCGCTGTTTTACCCCACTGAATGATGAAGGGAAGCCGACAGTATGAGCAAGGTACTGATCGCGAAAGAACTCTCGCGCCACTATCACGTCTCCCGTGGCTTCATGAAGGGCCAGGCGACGGTCAAGGCATTGAACAACGTGTCATTTGGGCTGGAAGCGGGCCGCACGCTGGCCGTGGTGGGTGAATCCGGCTGTGGCAAATCCACCTTGGCGCGCCAGCTGACCATGGTCGAGCAGCCTACCAGTGGTCATTTGACCATTGATGGGGTGGATATCGCTGCTGCCGACAGCGCAACACTGAAGAAAATGCGCCCTACGGTGCAGATGGTGTTCCAGAACCCCTATGCTTCATTGAATCCGCGCAAACAGATCGGTGCCGTGCTGGATGAGCCGTTGCTGATCAATACCAGCTTGTCCAAGGCTGAGCGGGATGACAAGGTAAAGGCCATCATGGCCAAAGTGGGCTTGCGGCCAGAGCATTTCCACCGCTACCCACATATGTTCTCAGGTGGACAGCGTCAGCGTGTGGCGATTGCCCGGGCCATGATCCTGAACCCCAAGATCGTAGTGGCCGATGAGCCGGTTTCCGCGCTGGATGTGTCGATTCAGGCGCAGATCCTGAACCTGTTCATGGATCTGCAGGATGAATTCAAGATCGCCTACGTATTCATCTCACACAACTTGGCCGTGGTCGAGCACGTGGCCGATGATGTCATGGTGATGTACTTGGGCTCGACGGTGGAGTATGGCCAGCGGGACAAGATCTACAGCCGTCCCCTGCATCCGTATACCCAGGCGCTGCTATCCGCGACACCTGCCATCCGTGAGGAAGACCGCCGGCAGAAGATCAAGATCCAAGGCGAGCTGCCCAGCCCGTTGAATCCGCCCTCCGGTTGCGCATTCCATAAGCGTTGCCCACATGCGGTTGACCGCTGCAAGCAGGAAGTACCGATGCTGCGGACAATCGACGAGCGTATCGTGGCATGCCACCGGGTTGAGGAAATCAACTAAGCAGGCGGCGGGCTCACCAATCGAAAGGCCGCTAGGAATAGCGGCCTTTTTTTGAATGCCATCAACGGGTCAACTGCCCTTGTTGGTTCAGCATGGTCAGCTCGACAAATCGTGACCCGCGATGTTGCCGGTCGGTGAAGTCGATCTTGAAGTTGCCCAAGTCCAGATCGTGCATCTCATCCAGCGCCCTGCGCACACTTTCCCTGGTGGGCTTGTTGCCAGCCCGCTTGATGCCCTCGACCAGCACCTTGGCATTGATGAATCCCTCCAACGAGGCATACGATAATCTGGCATTGGGTGCGAATTTCTTCATCACCTCCCGGTACTCCTTGACGACCTTGATATGAGAGGCATCCAGCCCAGGGTAGACCTGAGACACACCCAAGCCCGCCACACTGGCGGCCCCGTTCAGCCGGATCAGCTCCTCATGGTTGACTGTGGACAGGCAAAACAGTTGAGACTTGCCACCGTGCTGCCTGAACAGCTTGATGAAATTGGCGGCAGGCCGGGTCAGCGAGATCAGCAAAATAGCGGGCGGGTTCGCCTTGGCCAGCGTCTGGGCCGCTTCCTCGACATTGTCCGTGTTCTTCTCATAGCTCTCGGTCGGCCCCAGTTTCAACCCTTGCTTGAGCAAGGACCGCTTGGTGGCGTCCAGCCCTGCCTTGCCAAAGGCATCGTCTTGAAACAAAGCACCCAGCTCATCTACACCTAGGCTTTTCAAGATGGTCACAATCTTATCGACCTCTTCGGAGTAGCCGGCCCGAGTGTGGAACAGATAAGGTGAGCCATGTTCGCGCAGGCTGTTTGCACCACTATAGATGCCCACCAGCGGGATGCTTGCCTTGCCCAGCACATTCTGCTGCAGCAAGGACGAGACATTGGCCGTGCCAAAATAGCTGACCAGCGCCAGCGCATTCTCCTGCTCAATCAGAATGCCCGTATTGATGTCGGTCGCCCCAGGCAGGTACTGATCGTCCTTGACGATATGTTTGATAGTCTGGCCATGAATGCCCCCACTTGCGTTGATGAAAGCAAGATAGGCCCGAGTGCCCTGCGCAAGGTCATTGCCCGCGTCCGCTGCCAGCCCACTCAACGGCGCGGATTGGCCAATGACAATATCAGCCGCGCTTGGGATTGAATAAATAAATGCGATTATCGGCATAAAACGACAGAAATGAAGCTGTAACATAGACATGGCTCCCGAGTGCGTTAATGCGTCGCAATAGGTTAATACAAGACCGGATCCCGGTGGCATGATTTCATAACCTACGCTGGATTGTGTCAATAAAATCCGGCTACTCAGCACCCTCGCCAGCTCGCCATCTGACGGGGTATCGCCATCGCTTGTCGCAGAGCATGTTATATTGGACATCAAACATCATGGCGGACGCCATGCAATATATCTGCTGCGGGCGCGTTTCACCCGCCTAGGAAATGACCAACTTATGAGAAGGATGATCATGAGGCGAGCAGTCTATGCAGGCAGTTTCGACCCGGTGACCAAAGGGCATCTCTGGATGATTGAAGCCGGTGTAAAACTGTTTGATGAGCTGGTGGTCGCGATCGGCGTGAACCCAGACAAGCGCTATACCTTTTCCGTTGGCGAGCGCAAAGTCATGATCAAAGATTGCACCCGCCATCTACCCCACCTGCGGGTGGAATCATTTGAAAATCAGTTCCTGGTCAATTACGCCAAATCAATCGGCGCCAACTACATTCTGCGTGGCATCCGTTCGCCCAGCGACTACGAGTTCGAGCGCACCATGCGCTACATCAATGGTGACCTGTTCAACGACGTCGATACCGTCTTCCTGATGCCGCCCAGAGAAATTGCCGAGGTCAGCTCGACAATGGTCAAAGGGCTGGTCGGCCCGCTTGGCTGGGAAGACGTCGTGCGTCAATACGTCCCCGAAGCCGTCTACCAACACATGCTTGATCACCACGCCAAAACTTGAAATCCCATGTCTGACTTCGTTGTATTCGAAAATCGCCTTCGTAAAAACCATAAACACTGGAGCAAATGGGCCCGCCGGAACGGCATCATGGCCTATCGGCTCTATGATCGGGATGTCCCCGAATTCCCCTTCATCGTTGACCTATACGGACAACGCGCCCACCTGCAGGAGGTCGATACCGGCTGGCAGCTCGACGAAAACGACTACCTGCAATGGCTGGCCAGTGCCAGACAAAGCGTAGCGACCGTACTGGGGCTTGGGCTTGAAGCAGTATCGCTGAAACAACGGCGGCGGCAGCGTGGCGTCTCTCAGTACGAAATGACTGGAAATGATGGCGAAGATTTCGTGGTAGAGGAGGGCGGGCACCGCTTCATCGTCAATCTGGATCGGTACCTTGATACGGGCCTATTTCTGGATCATCGCCCGACACGCGCAAGAGTCCAGCTTGAGGCCCCTGGAAAACGCTTTCTGAACCTGTTTGCCTACACGGGCAGCTTTTCTGTCTATGCGGCCAGAGGCGGGGCCACCCACTCCGTGACGGTGGACATGTCCAATACCTACCAGGATTGGACAAAGCGGAACTTCGAATTGAACGGCATTGATCTGGCCCGCCACCAGCTCGTCCGCGCAGATGTGTTCCGTTATCTGGATGAAGCGGTTGACCAAGGCGACCAATTCGACCTGATCGTCATGGATCCCCCCTCCTTTTCAAACTCCGCCAAAATGCAAGATATCTTGGATATCCAGCGTGACCATTCGCACCTCATCAGGCAATCCATGAAATTGCTCGGGAAGGATGGTGTACTGTATTTTTCGAACAACTTACGTACCTTCAAACTGGATCAGGCACTTTTTAGCGATTTTTTTTGCACGGAAATCACCGATTTCAGCATTCCAGAGGACTTCCGCAATAAGCGCATACACCGCTGCTGGCGTATCACGCAGCCCTGATTTGAAAAAAATTTGAAGATAAATTCATTTGAAAAACAATGCGATGTAAATTTTCTTCAAAAAAACTCAAAAAATGTGCGAAATAGTGTTTGACAGATCAGGGGAACATCACCATAATGCGCGGCTCATTCGGAGGGGTTACCCAAGCGGCCAACGGGTCCGGACTGTAAATCCGGCGGTTTATACCTTCGCAGGTTCGAATCCTGCCCCCTCCACCAAGAATTTAGTTGCTTGCGGTGTGAAGTGTGATCCGTGAGGCGAGTTTTTACTGACTTGGCTCAGCGGGTGTAGCTCAATGGTAGAGCAGAAGCCTTCCAAGCTTACGACGAGGGTTCGATTCCCTTCACCCGCTCCACCATCAGGTTAGGCCCATGTAGCTCAGGGGTAGAGCACTCCCTTGGTAAGGGAGAGGTCACCAGTTCAAATCTGGTCATGGGCTCCAGTCTTCTGGAATTCGAAAATCTAAGGAACGGTCATGGCAAAAGAAAAATTCGAGCGGACGAAGCCGCACGTAAACGTAGGCACGATTGGTCACGTTGACCACGGCAAGACAACGCTGACAGCTGCGATCACCACGATTCTGTCGAAGAAATTCGGTGGCGAAGCCAAAGGTTACGATCAAATTGACAGCGCGCCTGAAGAAAAGGCACGTGGTATTACCATCAATACTGCGCACGTTGAGTATGAGACGGCTAACCGTCACTACGCACACGTAGACTGCCCAGGCCACGCCGACTATGTGAAGAACATGATTACCGGTGCAGCGCAGATGGA